>JANMHD010000230.1:0-2525 GCA_031374985.1 Coleofasciculaceae cyanobacterium OTE_70_metabat_329
TGAAGAAGTTGAAGAAGTTGTGGTTGTTGAGGAAGTTGTGGTTGTTGAAGAAGAAGTTGTGGTTGTTGATTTACTTTGTAAAGATAGAAATTCAGACCAAATACTTCCAGCAGCAATAGTAGTGGAGGGAGTTGTTAGTAGGGAGGTGGGATTAACCACGATCGAGGCTGTCGCTAATTGGTTGCTAAAGGCACTGAAACTACCTTTAAAATTAGTATCAGCAAAAGTACCTGCTACTCCTCCAGTTTGATCCCAAGCACAGAAGGAAAAATTCTTCACGAAGAAGCTACGGGAAGAAAAACTCTTTAGGGAAGAACTATTGATATTCGGGACAAACCTAACTTTACTATTAGCATCAAGAAGTAAAGCATTATTAGAACTCACAAATCCGATATTCAGCCACTTAGCACCGCCATCAAGACTATACTGCCAAGTTCCTTCTGCATTACTACCAGCCTCAGTGATTGCTATTCCCTTTTTTCTTTTAATATCTACGTCTACAATTGCCTTAGTTGCCAGACTAGATACAGAAACGCCAATATCAATGGAGGCTTGGATAGTTTTTGCGGGGACTACAAGAGGATTAAGGACGGGCGCATTATTTCCCACAGTGAAGAATTGACGATTTACACTAGTAAAGCTACTGGATGAGACTACTCTCGTTTCAGTAAAGCTAGAAGTTGTACTCACAGAGTTAAAACTGAGACTTCTGGTTGATAAATTCGTAGAATCATCATCGCTGGTGTTTCTTCTAGAGGGAGTATCTAAAATATCTTGGTAGGCATTTTGGACTTTTTGGCTGAAGGCTTGGCCACTTTCTATAATTCCCGTCGCTTTTTCAAGGATCCAGTTTCCACCCTTGCTGGCACTACCAGTTAAATCTGTAGAAGCTGCTACATCTGCCCCAGTTATCTGACTAAGTTTATCGATAAATTGGGTTCCCTGCTCTCCAGATGCCACATCACAACCGTAAATTAGTAAATCGGGGCGCTGATTTGGAAGAGGAGAAAACCACGATTGTAAAGACTGTTGATACTGCTCTAGGTTATTGGCATTGAGTTGAGTAGAGCCAATTTGTAAGTTGCCAGTACTGCCATGACTGAGAATTTGGATACTATCGATCGCCCCAGTCCGGGTTTTCAGAAAATCGGTAATTTGCTCGATCCCATCTTGGCTGGGGTCAAGAATTACAGTTTCGGTATTAGGTTTTAGTCCAGAGAGAAGAGTCTGAAAATTGTCGACTCTGGCATCAATAAAGACAATATTTGATGGTATGGACTCTACTGAATTGGTTTGATATTTTTTCTGATCAAGGCTTAGAGGCAAGCGATCGATAATACTAGAAAGTTTGAACATGTAACTTTACCTTACTAAAAATATTAGATTTAGACAGTCGAGATAATTACTTACCTCACGTTGATACAGTTACAAATGCTGCGGTTCCTGAAACTGATCTGCAATTTTTGGCAGGCTGGTTGAAGAGTATGGTACTACAACTACTTTTAACCCCATCCAGAAAATTACTATTAATCAAAGTGTAATTTCCGGGAAAATACTTATTTCTACTAGAGTAATTAATAGTATGATTTCCGGGAAAATACTTATTTCTACTAGAGTAATTAATAATGATTATTGATTAGAGCTTTATTCGATTTCTAGATAATAGGATGTTTAAAAAGTTTCTGACGGTTGAAACCGTAACTACAAGAACAAAGTCCACCTGCGTGGACTAACCGAAAGTTAGCACCTGATCTGAGAGCAAGATCAGAACCCTTAGTTTGCTAATAAAGCTGCCACAGCTTGGCGGATAAATAGCTCATCTTCGGGGTTTTGGTAGGGGTTGCCAGCCCGATGTCCCCAGATGGAAGGGATGGGCAGATAGGTAGCATGGGGAATTAATTCTGCCTCGGCTGCACAATCTTCAGGAGTGAAATAGAGGTCTGTGGTACTGGGCATGACTAAGGTTTTTGCCTGAATTGCGGCCATTGCCCGGTGATAGTCACCTTGATAGGTAGAATTATTACTCACATCACATCGGAGCCAAGTATCAATCATGGCCAGTAGATTATGGGGATCTCGTTTACGATAGCCTTCTTCCCAGCCCCGGAGGAGATAATCTTCTAGGGAAGTGTAGCCAAACTGGGTGTAAAGTTTCTGGCGATAAAATGCCTGAGATGCTGCCCAACTGGCATAGATGCGGGCAAAGGTATGCAAACCCCGATCGGGCATTCCCTCAAACTTTCTGCCATTCCAAGTAGGATCCGCCGTGAGAGCCGATCGCAGACTCTGCAAAAAGATATGGTTATGTTCCGTAGTTTTGGCAGTACCACACAGGGCAGCAATTCGAGTCACTCGATCGGGAAACAAAGCTCCCCAATGATAAGCCTGTTGCGCTCCCATTGACCAGCCATAGATTAGAGCTAATCTTTCTATGGCAAATACCTCCTCTAACAACTGCTTTTGAGCTTGAATATTATCCCAATGAGTAAAGAAAAATCCCGGTTCTTGTCCTAGATTTTGGCAGT
>JANMHD010000232.1:0-2098 GCA_031374985.1 Coleofasciculaceae cyanobacterium OTE_70_metabat_329
CATCGCCTCAAGGCTAATGAAATTCGCCCGGAAATTGAAGTTATTAAAAACTATGGTAAGTTACCCAAAATAGAATGCTATGCAGGGCAATTAAATCAAGTATTTATGAATATTCTGGCAAATGCGATCGATGCTTTAGATGATTCAACTACAGGGCGAAGTTTTGCTGAGATTCAAGCAAATCCCCAGCAGATTACTGTGACAACCAAATTAGAAGATCAACACGTAAAAATAGCGATCGCTGATAATGGGAAAGGTATGAGTCTAGAGGTTCAACAAAAAGTATTTGAGCATTTATTTACTACTAAAGGAGTTGGCAAAGGTACGGGGTTAGGGTTGGCGATCGCAAGGCAAATAGTTGAAGAAAAACATGGAGGGACTATTAATGTTATCTCCGAATTAGGACAAGGAACTGAATTTATTATTACTTTGCCCGTAGAAAATACTCAGAATTAATGATTGCTGTTACCTATTTCATTTTGTATAAGCAACAAGAGTAATCCCCTAATTTTGCGTGAAATACATACTTGATTTGCTTCGGAATTGATATGTATAGAATGAGCGAGGCATTGTTAGTCCTAATGGCTATGATCTAGTTATAGAATGATTCGATAGAGCTTTTTCTATCTAAGCAATATGAGGTATTATAACTGTTTGAGATCGCACAATATTTGTTCTTAGATCACAAGATATTCTCATAAAAAAAGTATAAACTGGTGTGGAATAATACTTTATTGCAATACTTAGCTGGCGGTATTTTAAAGTAAAAAGTAAGAAGTAAGAAGATTAATGCATAAACTATGACAATATCTAAAGCTGCTCAATCGATCGAACAATCTTCTCCACAAATCTTCCGCTTTAATACAATCCTGATCTCTCGAAAATACTTGGCTCGTATAATCATTGCTGGTACAACGATAGCTGTGAGTGTTGCAGCCTACTTTAGCCATCAAGTGCTGCGGAATGCCCTCCTAGGAGATCTGAAGCAAAATGCTTTTTTGAAGGTACAGATTGGGGCTAATGAGATCGATAAATGGATTGCTTTGAGAAAGTCTGAGACAGAAGCGATCGCAAACTTGCCTATTACTAAAACTATGAATTGGTCGGCGATTGCGCCCGATTTTCAAGCAGAGTATGAGCGACTAAAATCCTTTGAACCGCTTCTAGGAATTGTTGACTCCCAGGGTGAGTTTTTCAACCTCCTCAAGGGACAAACCAATGTTAACTTGAAAGACCGCCCCACGTTTATCCGGGGCATGGCAGGGCTATCTACAGTGATGGATCCAATACTTTCACGGGTCAATGGCAAACCTATTCTTGTTTTTGGTGCTCCTATCTGGTCAGGCTCAATTAAAGACCCGACAAGAAAGCCGATTGGGATAGTCAACGCTCCTGTAAGTATTGAAAAAGTTACAGAAGTAGTTCAGCAGTTGAAATATGGTAGCAACAGTTATGCGTTTGCCCTAAATTCTCAAGGCGAGGCAATTACCCACCCCGACGCAACTCTGATGTCTAACTTGGACAAACCTGCTCCGAGTCTGATCAAGATGAGTGATCAAGGGTTGGCAAAAATTGCCCAATACATGGTGAATCGACAAAAAGGCATTGAGAAAGTAACCATAAATGGGGTTGAAAATTATGTTGCCTTTCTCCCTTTGCAAGAAGCGAATTGGTCAGTAGCTCTGGTCATTCCCCGTGAAAATATTGAATCCCAACTGTTTCTCTTAGATGGTATTGCTTTCGTAGTCTTGCTCTTAGCAGGTACTATGATCGGTGTGCTGGTTTACGTTAACTTTTGGGAGCAAACCCAACTTGAAAAATCAAAACTGTTAGCCGATAGTGCGAATCAAGCCAAGAGTGATTTTCTGGCAAACATGAGCCACGAACTGCGGACTCCCCTAAATGGAATTCTTGGCTATGCCCAAATCCTCAATCGCTCCAAGGTTCTACCCGACAAAGAACGCCACGGCGTGCAAGTTATTTATCAGTGCGGCTCCCATCTCCTCACCCTAATTAATGATGTGCTGGACATCTCCAAAATCGAAGCCCGTAAACTTGACCTCGCCCCCAATGCGATACATTTGCCCTCCTTCCTGCA
>JANMHD010000445.1:0-10361 GCA_031374985.1 Coleofasciculaceae cyanobacterium OTE_70_metabat_329
GCGCCGCAAAATTATACGTAAAATTATAGTTTCTCATAGTCAGCAGGATGGAGGGTTCACGATCGTAGAATCTCTCTTAGCCATTATTATCGTAGGAATATTGCTAGTGGGAATTGCCCCCGTAGTTGTCCTATCAGTAGCTACTAGAATCCAAGCCCGGCGGGTAGAAAATGCTACCCAAGCTGCCCGTACCTACATTGAAGGAACCCGCGCTACTTCTATTCAAGCTCCCAAAGCCAAAGCTCTTTTAGACCAAGGCACTTTGACAAATACCACCGGGGGAATCTTATTTGATGGCTTAGAATCACCCCCTATTGATAGCTTGAACGGCTGTCTAACTAAAACTGCCGCCTTGAGTAATAGCAAATGTAAGACTAACAAATATATAAATAATCCAGATGACGGAGCAACACCTAGTCTTTATTGTTTTGATGTAGATGGTGATGGGGTATGTAGTGTTGATAGCCTCCAAGATGTCATTGTCCAAGCATTTCGTAGCACTAGTGATGCAACTGGAGATGATTCTGCCTTGGGCTACATTTTAGGAATTAGGGTTTACCGAGCTGATGGATTTGTAGGTACTGATCCCCTCAAAGCCTCTAGTTCTACAGAAAGCCAAAAAGCAGCTACCTTTGCTGGGGGATTAGGAGACAAAAAAGCCCCCCTTGTAGAAATGACCACCGATATTACTATTCGTGGCAGTGATACTACAAAGCTTTTTCCTAACATTTGCGCTCGTCTGGGGAATGCTCCTAAGGGGACTTCCTGCGGTGCTACTACCCCTTAATCTGTTTTTCATCTAGAGCAAAGATAAACATTTACCTATAGTAATTCACTAATTATTAGATAACTTTAACTAGCTTAATTGAACTAACCTATGAATATTAAAAAGTTGCTCCGTCAATTTTTTCAGCGCCGTCGATCTTGGTCACTGAGCAGAGCCGAAGTGAAGAAAACTTTTGGTTTTACTTTAATTGAGCTACTAGTAGGTATGGTTCTAGCCTTTTTGGTCATGGCTCCGATGTTGGGGTTTATGGTCAATATGCTAGATAGTGACAACCGAGAACAAGCTAAGGCAACCACCGAACAAGAAGTCCAAGCCGCTCTAGACTACATTGCCAGAGATCTGCAACAGGCAATTTATATCTATGGAGTAAAGGCCTTAAGTAATAATTCTTCTAACGACGTTGATAGTGGAATCAAAGACCAAATTCCCCCAACCAAGGCTGCTCCCGGTTGTAGTGATGTTGCTAAATGTATTCCTGTTCTGGCTTTTTGGAAACGTCAACTAATTGAGAACTCAAGGATAGATGGGAACCCAGAGTATAATCCCTACGTTTATTCTTTGGTAGTTTATTATCAAATTGTTGGCAATTCAGGAAACACTGCTTGGTCAAATTCTAGTCGGATTGGCAGATTTGAAATTCGTGATGGAGTAAGATTGAGTCCGCCGCCTACTCTAGCGATCGGGGCTGCTAATGATGATCCTGCTCTTTATTTGGATAAAAATGACTCAGACTTGGGTGTTGATGATGGTTTTGCTTTGTTTAAGATAGAGAAGAGTATTAGCACCCTAGATTTAAACATGAACCGATGGAAAGGATCTGGTGCTTTTACTGCCCCTGTGGCTGTTTTAGTAGATTATATTGACCAGAGTGAATGGCAAGCAAATAGTTCTACTACTCTGCAATGTCCTATTAACCCATCAACTATCACTACTGCTAAACCTAATGGTGATCCTTTGGGAAGGATACCTAAAGAGGGTTCTGAGGTAAAAGGTTTTTATTCTTGTGTAGATTCTAGCCTTTGGGTGGCACAGGTATTTATTCGGGGAAATGCGATGTTCCGCTTTAAGGCTGATTGCAGCCCTACAAAAACAGAATGCAAGTACAACGAGAATAATGAAAGTAGTAGGGCTTTCTTCCCTCGATCGACTGTCCAGGTCAGGGGACAAGGATTCTTAGACGTGCAGTAGAACTAAAAGTAGGTGAATTATGCGATTACAAAATAGAAGTTATCTGAGAAGAAAAAAACGACAAGGGGGCTTCACTCTGATTGAAGTTTTGATTGTAGTGCTGATGATTGGGGTCTTGAGTTCGATCGCTGCCCCCGGCTGGCTGGGTTTCTTGGGGCAACAAAGAGTCAACCGAGCAAATGATGTCGTCCTGAGGGCCTTACAACGTACCCAAAGTGAAGCCCGTACCAGAAAACTAAACTATAGCTTTATGATTAGGATGGGTAGCAATGGGGTTCCTGAATTAGCCTCTTTTCCTGATACTAATGGCATTACGGCTCCTACCAATTGGCAAAGTCTAGGAGCAGATATTGGTCTATCCCCAAATCAAGTCTGGGCAGGAACAAACTTCACCGGAACCAATGTAGCTAGTGGCACACCCACAGCTGTGACTACAACTCCCTCAGGTAGGATTCAATTTGACCATACTGGGGTGTTGCGATCGAGTGCTAAATCTCTTGCCAGCCCCTTAAACATCACGTTAGGGCAATTTGGGAGTAATCCCCCCAGCACTAGCACCATGCGTTGTGTCCAGATTACGACTTTGTTAGGGTCTATGGAAACTCGCAGAGAGGGAGAATGTTTGCCAAAACCCTAATACAATTGAGAAAAAGATAATTAGCCAAATTAACTAAACTATGGCATGGGATCAAAATTTTAATCAAATCTCTAAGCAATTTTCTCAACAAAACCTCCGCCAATATATTTCTCGACGATCGTTTAAGCTATGGCGTTGGGGATTTTTAGCAATAATTTTACTATCTTATTTAGCAATTTCTGGTTGTGTTCAGTACGACGTAGGGGTAAATTTTGCTGGACCTCATCAAGGAGTATTAGTCCAACACATCCGCTTTGATGAAGAATTAAGCAGTTTTGGCAGCAAACAATCTCGCCAATGGTTATCTAGGATTGAAACTAGGGCAAAATCTCTCTCTGGACAGATCAAGCGTGATTCACCCCAAGAAATCACTGTCCAAATTCCTTTTACTAGTGGTCAGGAATTAGCAGAAAAATTCAACGCTTTTTTCCAGCCTAGTCAAGCGGATAACACGAGAAATCAGGAAAGTCTCCCAGATTTAGATGTGCGCTTTGATTTGCAGCAAAGTAACCTCCTATTGTTACAGCGTAATCATCTCCAGCTAGATGTAGATTTACGATCGCTCGGCTTGGTTTCCCCAGAAGGAGAAGTAATTATTAATCCCGGTTCCCTATTCCAGCTAGAATTCAGCCTAGAAGCACCTTGGGGTGCCAAAAATAATAGTAAAGATAATGCTCTTATTCCCCTAATCAGCCCCGATGGCCATAAATTAACTTGGCAACTCCAAGCCGCTAAGCTAAATCACCTAGAGGCAGTATTTTGGCTACCAAGTCCGATCGGTCTAGGGGCAGTAGTAATTATTCTTCTTATGGGGGCAGGATTTTATCTCAAGTATCGACAAATGCCGTGGGCTAAAATTAGATAAACCCTCACTCTAGCCCTCTCTCAAGTAGGGAGAGGGAACAAGAAATTAGTATTAGTTACTAGGTAAATCTCCAAATTGATGGCGGTAGCGATCGAGCATCGCCTCTAATTCCAAAGCTCTCTGTTCAGCATCTATAGTCTGTTGTTTTGCTATCTCAGCTTGTCTTTGGGCTTCCTCAGCTTGCTGTTGTGCTATCTCAACTTGTTCTTGGGCTTCCTCAGCTTGTCTTTCGGCTTCTTGCCTAGCTTGAGTTTCTTCTTGGAGAGCCTGCCATAGTTCATCAGGAATTAAAAGCTTCTCCCCACTGTCAATGGCATAAAAAGTCAGTAAACTCCCCTCTGGCACTAGGTTTAGGTTGAGAACTTCGCTATAGTTATTGGTGATTTTCCGATAAAATCCTTCTGGTTGGAGACGATAACCTAGTAATTGCTCTGGAACCCATTCCCCTCTAGGATCAAAGAGCCAATATTCTTCTACACTTAAATGTTCATAGAGACTTTTTTTAATTAGGTAATCATTATCTTTATTCCCTTGGGAAGTCATCTCAATAATTATCTTGGGTACTTGCTTCTCTTCCCATATCTTGTAATTATTTCTGATTTTTGGTTCTATATTAAAGATCACCATAATATCAGGAGCAACTCTAGCGCTAGGTAGCCCTTCCACGTAGTAGAGAAATTGATTAGAAAATACCATTGCTTGCTGTCCAGCTAAGTATTGGGTCAAGACAGTGAAAGTATTGACAATTGCTAATAGATGCTCATGAGTTTCTGCCAAGGGTTCATCGTCCTCGCTGGGGTAAAATATCTCGGTTTCCGGGGAAATTTTCAGGTTAGTAACCATTGTTTCAATCCTCAGGGCTAGGGCTATCTGGGTAGATAATACTTTTATTATGCCAAGGTTAAAGTAAATTATCCATTAGTGCCATGAGGTCGATCGCTCCCTGAGATAAGCCCACTAATTCTTGCCGATCATCCAACTCTACTTGATGATCTAGTAATCCCTTCAGGGCAATCAGCTTAAAACTACCTTCTGTAGCTGCCTTAGCGATCGCTCCTGCTGCAGGCTGATAGCCAATTTCCCCCAAATTTCGCAGAGCAATCCGCCGTAGTTTAATATCTTTATCTTGCAGACCCGCTATCAAAATTTGTCCATAGGTATCCTTCCCCGTGATCTGATACATAGCTCTCGCTGCTGCATACCGAATCTTGGGTAGGGAGTGATCTAAAAACGGCTGAATGAATTCCTGTGCTTGAGTTGCTTGTAAATTTCCCAAAGCAGACATCACTGCTTCGTAGGGTTCCCTGAGGTGAGGTCGCCCCGGTACTTGCTGGGCAGTCACAACTCCTCCCACCAAAAGTTTCATCAAATCAGGTACACAAGAACTATCTTGTAATTGTCCTAAAGCTTCAGCGGCACACTCCCGGACATAGAAATCACTACAGGCTAAACAGGTAACTAATGCCGGTACTGCTCTGGGATCCCTCATTTTTCCCAAGGCTCTGGCTGCATTCCGCCGGAGGGGATAACCTCCTAATTCCGTGCGATCGGCTTCATCTATCAAACACTCAATCAAAACTTCTACTGCCTCTGGGCTATGGACACGAAACTTACCCAGCCACCATGCAGCATAATAACGGAGACTCGTATCTGGGTGGCGGAGATTGACTATCGCCTCTTCCACCGTCAGTTGTTGAGTCTCCTGTGCTAATTCCTGTTCTGGCTCTAACATTCCCAGATTTTATAATTCTAATTTAATGGACTACTGAGCCGACTCAGCAGTAAGAGGAGTGATATTAACAATCTTGCCTCCCTGCCTCAGAATTCGCTGCATCTCTTCATTCATTCGGCTATAGGGAACAGTTACAAAAATACTACCGCTATTACGAATATCGTACTTATTTTTATCGTTCTCCACACTTTGCTTTAAGCCGACAACTTCATAGCGAAAAGTGCGGCTAGCTGCTGAGTTTATTCCCCCAGAACCGATCGTAGTTTGCCCAAACATTTGAATAGTCTCCTAGAAAATATCGATAATTAACCAATAAAGAGAGCAGGTCTTGTCCTAGCCATAATCTTGAAGTTAATCATAAATTTCTGGCTAAATTTATCCCTGCCCTCCTCAATACTTATGGCAGATTTGCGCCAACTTTTACGCTGGATTTATGCTCACAATTTTGCCGCCAGCTTTACTAATTTGCTGCATTTTAGCGGTTAGACGCTCGTAGGGTACCAAGAACACGGTGCTACTACGGCGGATATTAGGATATCCGGGTTGCTGGCTACTGGCTCTTAAGGAAGTAACCTCGATGCGGAAGACACGATCGCCCTCACCTACCGCATTACCCATTGTTAACCGAGGAGCCATATCGTTAGTAGCTGGAAATATCCAAGCACCGGTGCTGCCAGAGGGAGGAACAATAGTAGAAACACTATTCTTGCCCAACTCCCGAGCTAAGCGAGAACTTGCGCCACCGACTTGGGAGCTATCGCTATTGGCATAGCCCCGATAGAGACGGAACATCCGGTTAAACCCCGCAGTCTTTTGCCCCGGCTGGAAGTCAAAACCACGATAGTAAGGAACTACATTATCTCCAAAAGCCGATTGATACTCTACAGAATCAACATAAGAATCAATTTCTGCATCATAACCTTGGTTTTGATACAAATCTAGGTGGAACACCACTTCTGATTCATCGTAGGGGGCACGCCCCAAAAGATGCTTATAGTTGAGTTCAATAGCTCGAGTTTGAAAATTGTTGTAGAAAAATTTGTTTTTGTATAGTTCCGATTTTGCCACAGAGCGGACAAACTCCCGGACACTAATATTCCCATCTCGCAAAAGCGACTCAGCACTAACTAACCTTTCGGATTTCATTAGGTAATCATTACCTAAGACATGCCGATATACAGCCCGGATCACTGCTTCTACGTCTTCTCTAGAATAGTTAGGACGTAATTCCACAGGGGCAGTATTACTAAACGCTGAAGTTCCTAATCTGGATGCTGCTGTTGTAATTGCCATATTTCTTTCTCCTAAAACTAGCCGTTATTATCTACGTTCTAAATCATTTTTAGATAAAACAATGCCCAGAAAGGTAAGCAGCACTAGCTAGAGATAATAAATCCAAAAAATGAATCTCCCCTAACTACCGTAGCCTACTTTTCCGGGCGGAAGTTATACCAACTAGCTTAGAGCGTTGATGGCATAGTCAAGGTAGGTATTAGCTTCGTTAGCAGCTTGACCACTTAGACCGTGGTTAGATTTGACATACTTCAGAGCTTCTACATACCAGCTAGGAGATAGATCAAAAGCCCGGTTGATTTCATCCAAACCAGCGATCAAGTACTCGTCCATAGGACCAGTGCCGCCAGCTACTAGACAGTAAGTAACCATGCGTACGTAGTGACCGATGTCTCTTGCACACTTGGACTTGCCACGAGCATCTGCTGCGTAGTTAGCTCCAGACATTTGGGTGGTGTAGGGAAATTTTTGGTATACCGCTTGAGCAGCACCATCAATCAATTTTTGAGCATTATTGGTCAAGCTCCGAGCAGCTTCCATGCTAGCAATAGCCCGATCAAAACGACCGTTTACAGCTTGTAGTTCAGTGTTGCCTAAGAAACGTCCTTGGGTATCAGCAGCGGCGATCGCTTCGGTGATAGGGGTTTTCATGATTTAATCTGTCTCCTTAAAGTAATGTTTTTCAAGTTTTGCTTAAAGCAAATTTAATTTTGCAGTAGAGGCTACTGCGGAAAAAAGTTAATTAACCTACAGCAGCAGCAGCGCGATCAAAGTAGCTAGCCAATTCAGAAATTAACTGACTGCAATCGCCAGCGGTGATACCAGCAGGATCGTTAGCAACAGCAATAGCGGCATCTTTCATTTTTTGTACGCCTACAGCTACAGAAGAACCGGGGGTTCCTAGAGCTTGGTAAGTTTCCCGTAAGCCATTCAAGCAACGGTCATCTAATACACTTGCATCACCAGCGATCGCAGCATAGGTGACATAGCGAAGAATGATTTCCATATCGCGCAAGCAAGCAGCCATACGACGGTTGGTGTAAGCATTACCACCAGGGGCAATCAGGTTTGGTTGCTCTTCAAACAAAGCACGAGCAGCGTTGGTAACAATAGCAGAAGCGCTGCCGGTTACTCTGTTTACAACATCCATACGCTTGTTGCCTGCTGCAACTAAAGCACTGAGAGCATCTAATTGAGCAGAGCTAAGGAATTCTCCTTTGGCATCAGCTTGAGAAACTACTTTGGCGAATGCGTCTAACATGAATTAATCTCCTATGAGTTGATGTAATTATTTTGATCAAAAAAACAGCTTAGGCTTGATGGGGCAATACTATAGGTAGTAGTGCCATAATCAACATTCAACAAAAGGCATGAAACAATCTAATTTTGTCAAGCCGTTTCCTCACCTTTTTTTACTATCCAAACTGCTCACTCGACATTACAGTCTAATGAACTTAGCAATCTCAGGTAATTTATGAGAAAACCTAATTTTTTTATGAGAGAAGAAATGACTATTAAAATCGTTGTTTTATTTGACTTTTGGATATTGTTGATTCCCTACAGGATAATTTATACAATGTAGCGTTAGCTTTTTTTTTTAAGATTTGTTAATTTTCTCAAGTTTTGGCAATAAAAAGCCAGAAATATTGACTGGGTAAGTGAATGGCGGATCTATTAAGGAGAAAAAAAATATCATATTTTGTTAACTAATGTTAAACATCATTTTTCCTGATTCTTTACGTCTCGTTTTTTGGAGATTTTCTCCCAATTCGAGATGTCAATGGCAAATTTAGTACTGCTGCACGGTTAGGTTAATAATATTTTGGTACAGTTGAATTAACCGATACAAGGAACTTAAACGAAGAAAATGTTAAAAATATTAATGAGAGAGGTATGACTATAGAAACTATTTTTGGTAATTTACAGGGCTTGAAGTCTAGCCACTTAAAGCAACTCCAGAAGCTCTATCAGCAGCGGCTCCCTAGCGATCGCTTAACTACTCCAGAATTTGCCCAGCGACTAGCTGCTATTAGTAGCGAAATCAAACAGCCTTTGTGTGCTTACATTAACCGTAGGGGACAAGTAATTCGGGTAGGAGTGGGGACAGTCAACCAGACTAAAATTTCTCCCCAAGAATTACCCCGCTACGGGGCAGAACGTCTATCGGGGATTCGCTGCCTAAATACCCAGATCAAAGTAGAAACCCCCAAGGAATCAGCCCTCACAGCTATGGCTATGCAGCGGCTAGATGCTTTAGTAGTTATAAATATTAGTGAAGGGGGATTTGAGCGCCGGGGAGGGGGTGGGACGGGCTATATTCAAGCTGTCTACTTAGCTCATTTAATGCCCACGATCGACCTAGAAAAACCTTCTGCCGACCCAGCTATGCCTTTTTCTTGGTTCATCTCTGAGGCAATGACTCTAGAGGAATTAGTTAATCATGACTTTGAAGATTTAGTTGCTGGCTTGGAGTCGGAGTTTAGTCGAGAATTTGTAGCTCAGAATGTCGATAGTAGTAAAGATCGAGTTTTAATTGTGGGCTTAATGACCGATCGCATGACTAAGCAAAGTTTTGATGATGGTTTAATAGAAATTGCTCGGCTGGTAGACACGGCTGGGGGAGAAGTCCTGCAAGTAATTCAACAAAAACGCAATCGTCCCCATCCCCAAACCGTAGTTGGCGAAGGTAAGGTGGCAGAAATTGCTCTAACTGCTCAGACTCTAGGTGCAAATCTATTAGTTTTTAATCTAGATTTATCTCCTGGTCAGGTGAGAAATTTGGAACAGCAGAGTGGCATCCGGGTAGTCGATCGAACAGAAGTAATTCTCGATATTTTTGCCCAACGAGCCCAGTCCCGTGCTGGCAAGCTCCAAGTAGAACTGGCACAGCTGGCTTACATGCTGCCCCGCCTCACTGGAAGAGGTCAAGCCATGTCTCGTTTGGGTGGAGGAATTGGCACCCGTGGTCCGGGGGAAACTAAATTAGAAACTGAAAGGCGTTCCATCTCTACCCGAATTTCTCGACTACAAAAAGAAGTAGACCAACTCCAAGCCCATCGATCGCGTCTCAGACAACGCCGTCAACACCAAGAAGTGCCAACAGTTGCCCTTGTAGGCTACACCAATGCTGGAAAATCTACATTACTAAATACTCTAACTAATGCCGAGGTTTACACTGCCGATCAACTTTTTGCTACTCTTGACCCTACTACCCGGAGGTTAGTGGTTCCTGACCCCATAACTACTGAACTCAAGGAAATTCTCGTTACAGATACCGTAGGTTTTATTCATCAACTGCCTCCAGCTTTAGTAGATTCCTTCCGGGCAACTCTAGAAGAAGTTAGTGAAGCAGATGGACTAATTCATTTGGTGGATTTATCGCATCCGGCATGGCAAAGTCATATTCGATCGGTCATGAACATCCTCTCAGATATGCCCACTGCCCCGGGTCCAATTCTCTTAGTATTTAACAAAATTGATCAAGTCAGTGCTGAACACTTAGTTATAGCTAGGGAAGAATTTCCCCAGGCCTTTTATATTTCTGCCAGTCAGCGCTTGGGTCTAGAAACTCTCCGTCAGAAGTTGGGGCAGCTAGTCCATTACGCCATGAATTAGTCGCTCGAATTTGTTAGAAGACAGGCAAAAGGCTTAAGCTCCTTACACACCGAAAAATTGTTGTATCTGTTAGGGGTGTAGAACTTTGCACCCTCATTTACACAAATAATCCTCAAAAAATAAGCACCTCCAGTAACGGGGGTGCTTATCGCTAGATGACTAGCTTAGTTTTCAAATTAGACTTGGAGTCTCAAGAGTTAACCATTGATGGAAGGAGCTTCTACAGCAGCTAGGTCTAGAGGGA
>JANMHD010000280.1:0-5913 GCA_031374985.1 Coleofasciculaceae cyanobacterium OTE_70_metabat_329
ATGAAACTTCCTTACAATCAAAAAACTTTATAATCATGAAACCAATTCGTATTTTCTATTTCACGGATGTTCTTTGTGTTTGGGCTTACATTGCTCAAGTTCGTTTAGAAGAGCTAAAGGTCGCTTTTCCTGAAAATATTGCTATTGATTACCACTTCATTCCTATTTTTGGAAATGCGCGGGAAAAATTAGAGAATGGGTGGCGCGATCGCGGTGGATTAACAGGTTATCAAAATCATGTCAAGACGATCGCTAGTAAATTTGAACATATTTCTGTACATCCTGATGTTTGGTCACGAGTTCCCGCTTCTTCCACCTCAGCCCATTTATTTTTGAATGCTATTCAGTTGTTAGAGATAAAGGGTTTAGTTCCAGAATCTGATCAAGTTTTAGCAAAAACCGCTTGGGCATTTCGAGAGGCATTTTTTACGAAACTTGCTGATATTAGCGATCGCAAGGTGCAGTTTGCGATCGCCGAAGAATTAGGGCTAGATATCAATCTTATTCAAGCACAGATCGATAGTGGTGAGGCTTATGCTTTGCTATCTAAGGATTTTGATTTAATCAAAGAACATACGGTTACAGTTAGTCCTACGCTGATTTTTAATGAAGGGCGGCAGAGATTAAACGGCAATGTCGGTTATCGAGTGATTGAAGCAAATATTCGGGAGTTGCTGCACAATCCGATCGAGGAGCAATCTTGGTGTTAGACCGTTACGTTTTATATCGTAGTCAATCAATTCATTCACGAAATCAAGCGATCGCCTTTACGGAGATAGATTGCTGATTCGATCGCCTAGAAATGACGATTCACATCTCGACGGATGTTATATGATTTGCGATCGCTACTCGGTTACGCCCACTTCTCTTGGCTTCATAGAGAGCATGGTCAGCAGCCGTAATTAAGCTTTCTAAAGAATTGCCATGTTGACGGATTACTGCTATTCCTAAACTAATTGTGATTTGAATGTTTGATTGCGTGGGATTTGTCTCCACATAGTAACGTAATCGCTCTGCGATCTCTTCCGCTTGATGAAGCATTGTATCAGGCAATAAAATTAAAAACTCTTCTCCTCCCCAGCGACTAGCTGAATCTATTTGGCGCATTTTGGTTTGTAGAATTTGAGCAAGGTGAACAAGCACCATATCACCGCCATCATGTCCATAGACATCATTAACGCGCTTAAAGAAATCGACATCAATCAAAATAATCGCAAACGTGCGATCGCTACGATAAAAATGATTCATGGCGATTTCAAGTTGATGCATCATCGCTCGTCGATTAAGCAGACCAGTCAGCATATCAGTATTAGCTGCAACCTTCAAATCGTAGAAAAGCCTCTGACAGACCATCATGATAAATCCAGCCGTCAATAAAAAAGTAAATATAAATACGATGATCAAGGTGGAAGCATTTAGCTCGTTAGGGATAAATAGCTGGCTGGGTGAGTTTCTGAGAAGGAGTACAATTCTACCTGCTAATGACATTAATAACCCAATCATGACGATCGCCATAAATCTAGATGCCCCAACAAAGCTTTTATGGGAAGTTGTTAGTAAGCAGTAAGTAGATATTGAGAAAATAGCCATTTGAAAAACTGTTTGAGTAATGGTTTTAAATACAAAAACATCTTTAAATATCAAAAAATATGACTGAACACCTATGAATAAAAGATTAATGATCAATAGGTAATAGGGCTTAATCTTTTTGTTGGTAAATTGAGCAATACCTAAGCAAGAGATGGAAGTACCCACCAAAAGGAAAACACCCGCTAAAGCTAATGTAATAGATAAAAAGGGACTTCTACTCAAACTGATGAAATAGCTAATTATTGTAAAAATTCTACCAATCGTATAGGTTTTGACTCCGCGATATTGATTTACCAATATGCATAAAAAAATTAGTATTAACAACTGTAAAATTGCATCAATACTAGTCATGAAGATCATTGTCTGAACGTCAAGATTTACCAAGCTTGTAAACATTGCATCAAAAACTGAATTTGTTCGTGAGTATGGCTAGACATCAGGGTTATACGGATACGTGGAGTGGGGAATGTGGGCGGGCGGATAGCAGGTGCAAGAATTCCATTTTCGCTTAAGTGGGTTGAAATTTAGTGAAAATTTTAAGAAAGTAAGAGGATGTCTGAGAAGTGTCTGGCGGTTGAAACCGCACCTATAAGAACAAAGTCCGCCGTCGCGGACTAAGAAAAATCTAGGACTTTCTGCAACCTGCCTACGCAGGTTTTGCTCCTGTAACTGCGACTTTAGTCGCCAAGCTACCTTTTCAGACATCCTTTAAGAAAAGATATCTCAGAGCCACACTACATTTCCAAAATACTGGGTTAGAGTCGGGGCAATCGAAGATTTCACAGAGTTAGACTAATGTTATTGTTGTTTGATTTTTTAGGTCAAGCATGGAGACAACAAAGCGATCGCCTTTAGAAGATAGATTATTGATGCGATCGCCTAAAAAACCCCGACTCACAGTAATAGCGATCGCCTTGAGAAGATATATTGTTGATGCGATCGCTTGTTTATGGGGAACAGAAACACACAGAACAAATTAACGAGTTATTTAATTTCAGTGCCATTCAGTTACATTTTGTAGCATATTCAATCAAGTCATTCATAAAATCAAGCGATCGCCTGTTACAGCTAAATTGGATGCAGTATCATAATAAATAAGAGTATATTTATGCAGTCAAGACCTTGCTCAAAATCATGGGACTAAGTTTACATTATTTTATTAGTGTAGAAAAATAATATGAATAATGAAATTAAAACTAATTTAAGTGCTTTGAATGATCTACCGATCGATGAAAAAATTCCTCTCAAAGATTTACTCGATCAAAGCGAAGAAATCAAAAAAGATGTAGAGGCGGCTGCGGAGCAAATTAGTTCGGTGAATGCAGTCCTCAAGAATGATGACAAGGTTATTCTCCCATTTCCAACCATCGAGGATGTGATTGCTGAGAACGAGGCAGCCGAGAAAAAAGTAGCAAAAGCTGCGGAAGATCTGCATCAGGTTAATGCCGAACTTACCAAGCAAGTAGCTGAGAGAATAGAACTCCAATCTGAACTGAGGCAAACAGAAAAAAAGCTATTGGAGGCACGTACAGATTTATCGAAATCCCAAGCAAAAGAGAAAGATACACTACATATTGCCCTTCACGATCCTCTAACAAAACTTCCAAATCGTTTGTTACTAGAACAGCGTCTCGACCATGGATTGACTCAATCAAGGCGGTATGGTTGGAAACTTGCACTCATGTTCATTGACCTAGATAAATTTAAGAACATTAATGACTCCTATGGTCATGACATTGGCGATAAAGTATTGATCACTGTGGCAAAACGGTTACAAGATTTTGTTCGTGGTGAAGATATTGTCAGTCGATGGGGAGGCGATGAGTTTATCTGTGTTCTGTTGAATATCACGTTAGAAGATGAAGTGGTTAACCTTGCTAAAAAGATGATTGCTCGGATTTCTGAAGACTGTGATTTTGACGGAACTATTGTTTCTATAAGTGCCACTATTGGGATTGCTATATGTCCTAGAGATGGAGATACGGCTGATATCCTTTTTAAAAAGGTTGATAGGGCTATGTATAGATCGAAAGAAACGGGCGAGAACGTTATGCTATTTAGCGAATCCATTTTGGATGTTCCTGTTATTGAATAAATATTTTTGATGTTATTTTCACCAATTTCTAAATTGTGGCGATCGCTACTTAACACTGATCACAATTTATCAAATCAAGAATTAATAAGATATTAATTAATAGGTTTTTAGTTACATTTTGTCCTGTATTCAATCAGTTTATACAGTTTATACGGGAACTAAAACAACTATCTATCACAATAAAACTAGGATTATAAATAAATTAAATTTTGGTATTCCTAACAAGATACAGCAGTTTTTAGTTATAGGAAGACAGGCTTTTCCTTTAGAACAAGGGGCTTAAGCCTCTTGCCTGTCGTCCACAAACTAGAAAAGTGCTGTAAATTGCCCTTACTTTTATTTCTATCTCAATTGGGAACCAGATTATGAAATCTTTAATTAAGCGATCGCTAGCCAAAAGTAAATTTATTCCCCTTTGGCTATTCGTTAGTATGCTGTCGATTATATTGCTCTACGCCTGTAGTTTACCAATACCACTGATGGGCCGTGGCAAAGTATCCCCAGCCCCAACATTTACCTCTAATGGCGAACGTATCTATTTCTCCTCCACGAGCGATCGTGGCACGAGTATTACTGCTACTGGGGTGTCCTCATCAAGAGGAATGATGGGGAATGGAGGAATGATGGGGAATGGCACAGAGAGAGGAAATAGGGGTAATGGCTTCTTGACCTGTGCCTCCTGTCACCTCTCCGATGGGCGTGGTGGTGAACACACGATGATGGGAATGCAGACTATGAAATCTCATGACATTCGCTGGTCAGCCATAAAAGATGAGTTTGATAATGACGAGAAATTCCGATTGGCGATTGTCAAAGGTGAAGACCCTGACGGCAAAAAAATGTTGAACAGGGATATGCCCCGTTGGCAAATTGGCAATGAAGATCTAGCTGATTTGATCGGCTTTCTCAAGACGTTGTAAAACCTGAGCTTGTGCCTCCTGTGCGGGGAAGCGCAAGCTTTAAATACTTAATTTTAATACTTATTTTAGGAGTTCTCAAATGTTAAAAGTTCTGACAGATTTACCCGATCACATTCTAGCTGTTTCCGCAGTGGGCAAGATCACCGCCGATGATTATGAGAAGGTGCTAATGCCGATGGTGGAAGAAAAATCGTTATCTTAAATGCGCTCTCTATCCAGTGACTGTGATGACTGAAAAAACAATTAATTGTGCAGATCATCGCCTAATCAATTCGTAATTAAACTACTCAAAAAACAACTATTTAACACTATGAAACTCCAACTAAAAGTTCCTGATATGACCTGTGGTGGCTGTGTAAACGCCATTACTAATGCGATTAAAACAGTTGATACTAACGCTACTGTACAGGGCGATCCCAAAACCAAGATTGTATTAGTGGAAACTGAATCTACTGAATCAGCAATTAAGAAAGCGATCGCTCAAGCTGGCTATTCTACTAATTAACCGGGTGTAGTTGGTTCTAACCTCAATACTGACTATAGTCTACTAACACTATCTCCTAGGTCTTTGATAGCAAAGTTTAGTAGTAAAACTAGCTCTTTTTGTATTTCTAATTAACTAAACTTTTCAGAGGGTAATCATGTTAGATATTGATGAAATGGGTTCAAAAGAAATGCAAGATTTCTTATATAAAGTAGGATATGGTCATCTTGGCTTCATACATGAAGGAAAACCTTACGTGATGCCAATGCATTATTATCTTGAAGAAGAAAATATCTATCTATTTACGACAGTTGGCATGAAGACTCATGACATAGATGCGAATCCAGAAGTATGCTTACAGGTAGAAGAAATACACGATCCCCTGCATTGGCGTAGTGTGATTGTGAATGGTCGAGCCGATCGCCTTACCGAGCAACCAGATATTGATCGGGCTATGCAATTTATCAAAGAGCTTAATCCAAATCTTTCTCCTGCTATCAATCGAACTTGGATCGACTCTTGGGGACATTCAGAAGTAATTGCCATCTATCGTATTCACGAAGGTGAAATAAGCGGACGTACGACTGATGGAGTCAGCAGTCGGTGAAAATCAAAAAATTTGGACAAACTTATTTCGTCCTAGTTTCATCATCTGTAAATCTGCTAACTAGAGCATCACAGCAAACCAAGAGGATTCAGCCATGACACACGATCGCCATCAACATGGACAAACCCAACCCAAGTCGGGACACGCTGGACACCACGAACACAAACAGCAACTTGAAATGAATCTGTCTGATCCCCATAGCAGTCATGGTAAACAG
>JANMHD010000304.1:0-1893 GCA_031374985.1 Coleofasciculaceae cyanobacterium OTE_70_metabat_329
TATTTCTTTTTCTCTCGATTAGCTAATCCAAAACTAATTAAAAAAGTATTATTACAAGCTTATAAAAATGCCGATTCTGTCACCGATGAATTAGTAGATTTATTATATCAACCTTCCCAAACTGAAGGGGCTGCCGATGTATTTTTGGCTTTTATTTCCTATTCTCAAGGTCCTTTAGCGGAAGATTTATTACCCCAGATGCAATGTCCAGTACTAATTCTTTGGGGAACTGATGATCCGTGGGAGCCGATCGCTCTAGGTAGAGAACTGGCAAATTATCCTGCTATAGAAGATTTTATTCCCCTGCCGGGAGTTGGGCATTGCCCTCAAGATGAAGCACCGGAATTGGTTAATCATTTATTAGAAAATTGGCTCAACAAACATAATTAATTCTATCCATTAAAAATTTGTTCGACAGTTAAATTTAATTCAGGAAACACCTTAGATTCTAGAGTATTTCCTGCTTTCTGAAGAAATTGTGATTGTCATCCTTGGGTAAAAGCACCAAGAGATATTTTGTTAGTTTTTCTAGAGCGATCGTACTATCAGCAGGAAGCAGCATAGTTTATCTATATCATCTTACTAAATGTGAGAAAATAGGGAAATCCGGCCATGAAAACTGCCTGCCCCGATACATCCTCCAAAAATTTACCCAACTTCTATGAATCTTGACCTAGTAAAACCCCTGTTAATTATTGTTCTAGGTGCATTACTTGTACCACTTGGAAATATTTTGGGTAATGCGTTTTGTAGACCTGTAAACCAAAGAGAGAGATTTCTCGCACTTTTTCTAGGAGTAGTAGGAGCCTGATTAGTTACCCAAATGCCTGAAGCATTCAACAATCCTCAAGCAAATAAAACTACCTATGTAATTGTTGGTGGTTATATTTACGCTATTGTTTCCCTCGCTATTTTCTGGATTTTTTCCTCTTGTTTGAACCCAAATTGCTATAGAACTAGGCCTAAGCACTAAAATATTTGGCAGCAGGATGGTAGGTAATAATGGCGGTGGTAGATTGTTCGGGGTAGAGTTGTTCACTTTCATCCATGGAAAGATTGAGTCGATCGCTCCCTAGTAATTCCAACAACTTGTACTGATCTTGCATATTCGGGCAGGCAGGATAGCCAAAACTATAACGAGAACCGGGGTAACGTTGGGCTAAAATATCCCGTAAATTATCAGGTTCCTGCTCCCCAAACCCCAACTCTCGGCGAATCCGGGCATGGAGCCATTCAGCGATCGCTTCTGCTGTTTGCACTGCTAACCCATGGAAATAGAGATAATCCGTGTATTGATTGCTATCAAATAATTCCTTAGCAAACTGGGTCGCCACTTCTCCCACCGTCACCGCTTGCATAGGGAACACATCCATGATGCCAGAATCCTTAGGAGCGAAGAAATCTGCAATACAAAGACGGCGCATAGACTTCTGGCGAGGAAACTCAAAGGTAGCAACTAACTTAGTATGATCCTCTGGATTGTAGAGATATAAGGAATTACCCTCAGCATTGCAGGGAAAGTAGCCATAAACAGCTTGGGGATGGAGAAGATTTTCTGTAATAACTCGCTCTTTCCATTGCTCAAGAACTGGATAAACTTTCTCTTGAAGAAACCCATCATACTCTTCCCTCGATTGCTCTTGGGGTTTGCGGAATTGCCACTGTCCAGCAATAAGAGCCTGTAAATCCAGATAATTAAAAATTTCTTCAATAGAAATATCTTTGGGTGCTAAAACTTGAGTTCCCCAGAAAGGTGGTGTAGGTCGGGGAATCTCGATCGCCACAGCCTCCGATCGCCGAGTATCTAACTCCTTTACCCCCTTTGCCTCTCCTAACTCCTCTACCTTCTCTACCTTCTCTACCTTCTCTACCTCCTCTACCTCCTTTACCTCC
>JANMHD010000354.1:0-4238 GCA_031374985.1 Coleofasciculaceae cyanobacterium OTE_70_metabat_329
TAAGATCAGCTAAGCTCGAGGCGATCGTAAATATTGTTGATATAAGGTATGCAGGATTCTGAAAGTTTTGTTCTAAATCGTTCGGGCTACTTAGCAAAGCTGCTCAAATTAGAGGATGAAGCAATGTTGCAAAGTCTCTACGAACAGTGCGCGGAGTTTTCTCTTATAAGCGTTGGTCAGCCTTTTTCTCCCACAGAGGCACATGACGAGTTTAGTTTCCTGCCAGATGGAAAAACGATAGCAGACAAATATATATTTGGACTATTCGCTCCCCAAAACAATCTAATTGGGATGATAGAATCAATTCGCCATTATCCAGATGATCAGACTTGGTGGATAGGGTTGATGATGTTGTGTCCCAATCAGCAAGGTCAAGGATTAGGGTCAGATTTTTACCGGGCTTTTGAAAATTGGGTATCGAAACAGGGCATTAAGAAAGTTTCTTTGTGCGTCCTTGAAATCAACAAGTTAGGCTTAAAGTTTTGGAAAAGCTTGGGATTTGAAATCATTTGTAAAAAAGAATCTCAACAACCTGACCAGAAAATCAATGTTACCTACGTAATGAGTCGTGTTGTCTCAACGACGGCATAACAATTCATTGGAGCGGAATAGACATTTATAGGATCAGTCTTATCTCAATCTGCAATATGTCAAATCATTGCACTAAAACAAGTTGTAGGAGTGCCGAGAGTGGCGATCGTCCATAGAAAAATAATAAATTCTTTGAGATTAATTATATGCTGGGATAGCGATCGCTGAATATTTTAATCTCCAGAGGTAGTAAGAGATTGGGGATGGAAATAATTATAAATCTCTTGGGCTAAATGTTCGCCAATGCCAGAAACTTCCGTGAGTTGTTTGGGCGTAGCTTCTCGAATATAGTCGATCGAGCGAAAATGTGCCAGTAATAATTTTTGGCGATGGAAACCCAGCCCCGGAATTTCATCTAGGTGCGATCGGCGTAATTGAGTACTTCTTTGTTGGCGATGAAAACTAATAGCAAAACGGTGGGCTTCATCTCGTAATCTTCGTAGTAGTTGCACTCCCGGTTGTTCCGCTTCAGTTTCTAGGGGCAAAGATTCCCCCGGCAGAAATATTTCTTCCCGTTGTTTTGCCAAACTAATTACTTTTAAATCTCCCAACAAATCCATCTCTTGTAACATTTCTACTACAGAAGATAATTGCCCTTTTCCACCATCGATCATAATTACTTCTGGAAAGTCTGGATCCTCTGCCCTAGGTAACTCTGGATTTTGGGCATACTTGCGAAACCTACGAGTAATTACTTCTGCTAAACTAGCAAAGTCATCGGAGTGACCGGGACGAACTGTAGGGTCTTTAATTTTATAATGGCGGTAGTGTTGATTACTTGGCAAACCATCAATAAATACTACTTGAGAACCTACTGCATTTGAGCCTTGAATATGGGAAATATCATAACCTTCAATCCGGCGGGGTGGCTCTGGTAAATCTAAAATATCTGCTAAATCTTGCAGGGCTTGATCATTACGATCGCTCACCCTTTGTATCCTTTCTAACTCATAGCGAGCATTCTTTTCTACCATCTCAATCAACTCAGCTTTAGTCTGGCGTTGGGGTGTGAAAATAGTTACTTTTCTGCCCTTAGTACTGCTTAAATAATCCCCCAGCATTTCCACTTCTGGCAAGTCATACTGTACCAAAATTTCTGGAGGAATTTCTACAGGATCTACGGTTTGATAATGTTCTTCTAATACTCGTTGGAGAATTTCTCCCGGTGTTCCCGATTGACTATCTGTCGTGAAGCCTAATCTGCCCACTAGCCGCCCCGCCCGGATTTGGAAGAGTTGGATACACGCATAGGTGTCATTAGCTGCCAGAGCGATCGCATCCCGTGACACGGTATCATCGGGCAGGGCAACTTTTTGATCCGAGTGGAGTGATCGTAAGGCTTGGAGTTGATCTCGGATTCTGGCTGCTGTTTCAAAGTTTAAGGATTCCGCAGCTTTATCCATTTGTAATTGCAAAGAATCCGCTAGTTCACTACTCCTACCTTGAAAAATCATGGCAACTTTCTGGATAGTTTGTTTATAATCTTCTGGAGTAATTAACTGTTGACAAACCCCCGGACATCTACCCAGATCGTAGTTGAGGCAGGGACGGTTTTTAAATAGAGGCTGGAATCTCTGCCGGAGGGGAAATATGCGTTTAATTAGATACAAAGTATAACGAAGCGATCGCACATCCACGTAGGGGCCGTAATAGCGATCTTTTTCTTTTCCCAAATGTCTTTTACGAGTAATAAAAATGCGGGGATAATTTTCTGACCAAGTAATACACAAGTAGGGATATTTCTTATCATCCTTAAGCAACACATTAAAGTAGGGTTGGTGTTGCTTAATTAGGTTTGCCTCTAGAGCTAAAGCCTCTGCTTCAGTATCGGTAACGATAAATTCAATATCCGTAACTTGATACACCATCATTTTGATACGATCGCTCAACTTTTGGGTATCACGGAAGTAGGAACGAACCCGGGAACGTAACTTTTTAGATTTGCCAATATAGAGAATGCGATCACTTTCATCCCGCATAAAATAAACCCCCGGTTGAGGAGGAATTTCCTTGAGTCGAGATTCTAGGCGATCAGGTTCTTTAATTAAAGTATTGATTGAAATTTTGGAGGTCACTGCTTTAGTACCAGAAAAAAGTTACTTCTATACCTTTAATGATCTCTAATTGCTCATGAATTAGCACACCTAAACTATAACTTCCCAAAGCACAAGTACCTAAAAAACAGAAAGTTTGGTTCCTAGAAAAACCTTGAGAAATTAGGTCTATTCGGACTAAGAAAGCTGCTGCCATTAGAACCAAGATACGCATAAATAGTTCTAGCCAAGAGAAAATTATTACCATAGCAAAAGCTCCACCAATCAGACTAATCAGAGACCGGAGTTTAGATTGCAACCAATAATCTAACTTTGTCCGAAAGTTTCTTAATGGCACAAGAGTTAATACTATAATCACGATCGTGATATAACCAGCACCCAGCCAAGGCAACCAAGGAGAAACAAAGGAAGCCGACATGAGCCAACCAAATACTCCGTAGGTAAGCACCATCAGTCCTATTGATATCCAAGGTAATTTTCTTAGCCTTAACATTAAATTTTGCCAATTTGTTAATACTGCTGTCCTCAGCAAAGCGGGGACTCCACTACTTAACCTGCTAGGCTACAGCTATAAAATCCGGTGTGACTAAGTTCACTTCAGGTAATGATCAAGATCGCCTTTCTAACCGAGTAGAGGATTGATAATAGTACTTGACTGAACTCTAGCCGAGTCAACAATAGGGAACACAAGAACTAACCGATAAATTCTATTAAATTCTATTTATTTAGGACTATCGGTTTTTTATTATTAATAGATATACTTCAATAATATCTCGAAAATTTCCTTGGGAAAAAGTCTATAGTGGGCAGAAGTCTTCTAGAGTAAATATCAATTAATTTCCCCTCTCCTAGGAGGGGGAGAAGGGAAACTTTTGCTACATTTATATAATTTGCCTTTGACGATCGCAAGTCTAAAAACGAAGTCTAGGAATATAGATTACCAAGGTATTTCTTGGTAGGACTAGACCTTAAAAAGTCAAACTAGGACATTGCTTGAATGATGTAGTCAAAGTAGGGAGCAGCAGCGATCGCATCATCTTCAGTTAATAAAGATAAAGAAGCATTTTTCAAAGCTCGAATTGAATCGGCCATCCCTCCCACAGGAACCCCTAGGGAGTTGTACATTTCCCGAACCCCAATGATGCCAATTTTTTCGATCGGCTCCTTATCTCCAGCAATCACACCATAGGTAATTAGGCGTAAGTACCAGCCATAGTCCCTCAGACACAAGGCACGTTGGCGATCGGGATAGGCATTACCACCGGGGGCAATGTAATCGGGGTGTTGCTGCCACAATTGCTTGCTGGCTTCCCCAATAATTTTCTTTTCATTTTCTGACAAAGCACTGGCAATCCGCAGACGCTGTTCACCAGTCTGGAAGAAGTCTTCGATGTTTCTGAGTTCCCCGGTACTGGGATATCTCAGTTGGTCATCTGCATTGAGAATAACTTGGCTGACTACACTCATTATTTATAGGGTAATGTAAAGGTAACACTTGATAGTTTAGCGATTTTGGGGACAATTGACCAAGAGACAAAGCCGGATATATAGTATAACGTAACAATTTATAATCTAACCTCTCAGATGGCGATC
>JANMHD010000455.1:0-5056 GCA_031374985.1 Coleofasciculaceae cyanobacterium OTE_70_metabat_329
TAGGCGTTGGGTTTCTAGTTGCAAGTTCCGTAGGTTATTAGCAATATCATCTTCATAAGCTCTAGAGCGGAGATTATTCTCATTAAAAAATATATCTCCTAAACTCCAGCCCAAACTCAAACTATAGTTATCGGAACTGCCATAACTAAAACCCCTCTGGAGGGTAAAATCACAAGTCCCAGCATCAGCACAGAATACAGGAGCTTGAGGACTGAGGGAAGTACTGTCATAGCCAGAGCGACTATAACCCAAGCCCACACTAGGTAGGAGGCTCCGGGCAGACTGACTTTGGACGATCGATTGCTGAGCGCGCAATCCTTGGAGCAGGCGAGAATTTGGCTCCACCCCGGCGAGATACTCTGAGAGGGGTCTTTTTTCGATCGCCATTAGGTTCTCTGGAAAAGAAGGTAAAGCAGTTTGACCTTGGAGGCGCTGGGTACCAGCAAAAGCTTCTTGATTGCCGGGATTAAGTTGAAAAGCTCTTTGGTAGTTGGCTAGAGCTTCCGTTGGTCTTTCAAAAGCTTCGTCTATTTTCCCCAAGAATATCCAAGGCTCATCGATATTAGGATTAATTTCCTTGGCTCTTTGGAACCCTGCATAGCTCTGGTTGATATATTCGGGGCCTGCATTGAGGAGAGCGATCGCCACCCGAATTTGATATTGATAATTATTAGGTTGCTGTTGGAGAAGCTGAGAATAGAGAAAAACTGCTCTAGCAGCATCACCTTGGGTATAGGCGATTTCTGCTTGTTGTTGCAAGCTAGAGTTAAGAGCTTGGGCAACCAAGATGTCTCTACTAAGATCCTCCCGGTTATTATTGCCAGTCAGCTGGTCACCTAACTGGGCATTAGCAGGAATTACCCAGCCACAGCTTGCCACGACGAATAAACAGCCAAGGGTCTTACCGACAGAAGAAATAGAAATACTCATGCAAAAAATGTTAGCTATTCTTTAATCAACGCCCTATCTTATACTAGGCAGATTTTTGTTATGCAGATATTACCCCAACAAAAATCTTAAGACAAGGCTAGATGATTATACAGGATAAGGTTAAAGGTTTCCGTACTTTTTTGTAGGGGAAATGGTAGGATTACCAAAACACAGCTATATTTTTAGAACCATCAAAAAATCATCAATCATGGCTAGCGCCTCCCCGCCCCAAGAAACACCCCCCTTAAGTTCTCCCGATCAAGTCACCGCTTCATCCCTAGATTTCTCCCCAGGCTTAGATTTAGTCTTAGATAACCAAGCTGAAAGTCAATTAGTAAATCAACCTGATAACCATGCTGTAGCTAGATGGCAGGTTTTCATGTCTACTTTCTTGACCATATTTTTAGCAGAAATGGGAGATAAAACCCAGATTGCCACCCTTCTGATGACGGCGCAATCTCATGCTCCTTGGGTGATTTTTCTTGGTGCATCCACGGCTCTGTTTGCCACTAGTTTGCTTGGGGTTCTCTTAGGACGTTGGCTATCTAGTCGCCTCAGTCCCCAAACCCTTGATCGCTCCGCAGCTCTTATGTTACTAAGTGTAGCCGGGATGCTTTTCTGGGAAGTTTACCAAGGATAAATCCTAGCAGAGAAAGCAAGACTAACAGGAAATTAAACCAAAACTCTAATGCCATCAGGCATGGTTACCCCATTCATATTTGCCCCTGTCAAATTAGCGTCAGTCAGATTAGCCTCGGTTAAATCTGCCCAACTCAGGTTAGCTCCGGTTAGGTCTGCTCCGGTTAGATTTGCCCCGGTTAGATTTGCTCCATTTAAGTTGGCACCAATTAAATAAGCCCCCTGAAGGTTAGCAAAGCTCATATTTGCCAGCCCCAAATTAGCTTCAATCATATCTGCTAGGGTGAGGTCTATGCCGACCATTTCTGCCCCCATCAGACTAGCCCAAGTAAGTTTTGCGCCTGTCATATCTGTGCCATTTAGCTCTGCACCGATCAGGTTAGTGCCACTGAGGTTGGCTCCATGAAGAGTCGATCGACTTAAATTTGTCAAGCTCAGGTTAGCTCTACTGAGGTTTGCAAGGTTCATATTAACGTTACTGAGACTGGCTTGGCTGAGGATACTACTACTCAGATTTACTTTGCTAAAATCTCTTTCTCCAGTTGCATAAAGCTTCAAAACTGTAAATGCATCCATAGATAATTGCTGCACCATATAATTGCACCTTTTCCATAGCTTGTACTTTACATTAGTTTAGTTAGGAGGTACTTCTGGGTGATAAGAATCACCCCTAGGCTGTGTTTCTAGCCCCAATCCCTCTAAAATTCTACTATTGGCAAAAGCTACAGAAGCGATCGCAAGTATTCCCGAATCCAACTTGCTTCTAAGAATCCAACTTGCTTCTAAAATAACGTGAGTTCGATAATTTCTACAGGCTTCAGGACAAGTAAATTATTTTCCCCCGATTTTTAATTTGGAAATAAAGCCAGAAGAGTTTTCTGGGTTTCCATCAAACGCATATTGAGTTAGTAGTTGGGCAGGTATTTTTTATCCTAGCCTACTATTTTCAGTAGAAGGTAATTGTTGTAAATAGCCGGAGGTCTGATGTCAAAAACTGTACAGCCTAGGGTAATCTAAGTTAAGTATGTTTGATTATTTAAATTAAAAGATTGCTTATATTATGTCCTTAACTGTAAGTAGCCCCCCCCGGACAATTCGCATTGGTTCGCGGAAAAGTCAGTTAGCTTTGGTGCAGACCTATTGGGTACAGGAACAATTACAAAAACACTTTCCCGATCGCATCTTTGAAGTCCAAACCATGAATACCCAAGGGGATAAAATTCTAGATGTTGCCCTCTCAAAAATTGGGGATAAAGGCCTATTTACCCAAGAACTAGAAAATGCCATGTTAAATCAAGAGATTGATTTAGCCGTCCATTCTTTAAAGGATTTGCCTACTAATCTACCAGCCGGATTGATGCTAGGAGTCGTCACGGAGCGAGAAGATCCTGCTGATGCCCTAGTAGTGCATGAACAGCACCGAGATAAAAAAATTGACACCTTGCCAGAAGGGGCAATAATTGGGACTTCTTCCCTGCGCCGCTTGGCTCAACTCCGCCACCACTACCCCCACCTTGCTTTTAAGGATGTACGGGGCAATCTCAACACTCGCCTAGCTAAACTAGATGCTGGGGAGTATGATGCCTTAATTCTGGCGGCGGCGGGATTGCAGAGACTAGATATGTCCGATCGCATTCATCAACTTTTACCGGCTACTATTTCCCTCCATGCTGTGGGGCAGGGTGCTTTGGGGATTGAGTGCCGGACAGACGATCAGGAAGTTTTGGGCTTACTGAAATCCTTAGAACATCTCCCTACTGCCCAACGGTGCTATGCAGAGCGGGCATTTCTTCGGGATCTAGAAGGAGGTTGCCAAGTCCCGATCGGGGTAAATACAGAAATTGTGGGCGATCGCTTAACCTTGAAGGGAATTGTCGCCAGCATTGATGGGCAGCGGATAGTCCAGGGTACTGTCACAGGGGTGATTACCCAAGACACCGAATCAGCAGAAAGCCTAGGAACCGAACTAGCAAACGATCTCCGGGAACAGGGAGCGCAGGAAATTTTGGCAGAGATTTTTGCAGAGATTCAACGTAATTGAAAATTAATTGAAACGCAATCGAGATAAATGTCATGAAAACAATCAAGCAGCTCTATCAACAAGTCCTGAGCGATCACACTGCTAGTGAACAACAATTGGCTCAGATCAAAGAAGCCTCACCAGAACTTGGGGGAGTGGTGGCCCAAGCTCTAGCCTCGGTGGTTTCTATCTATGCGATCGATTGGGACACTGAGGAGATTATTGCCAGTGGCAGTGGCTTTTTCCTAGATACGGATTTAATTATCACTAATTATCATTTAGTTGAAGAACTAGTCGAGGTTGATGTTTTCTACGTGGAAGAGGAGCGAGAATACGTTTTGATTGCCACCCCTGACCAACAACTCCGCCTAGCTGAGGTGGTGTTTACCGGGAATGAAGAAGAAGATTTGGTAATTCTCCTGACTACTGACTATATTCTTGACCCCGCCACTGGGGAAGAGGTGGAATCTGTGCAAGATTACCCCGCTTTGAGTTTGTCCTTTGATGTGGAAGTGGGCGATCGAGTCTTGGCGATCGGCAATCCCTTGGGAGAGACAGAAGGAACCATCAGTGAAGGGACAATTACAGCTATCCGAGAACCCGATGAAGAAATTGAAGGGGGAGAGGTTTTTACTCTGCAAACTGATGCTACCATTAGCACCGGAAATTCTGGTGGGCCTTTATTGAATTTATCAGGAGAAGTGGTAGGGGTGAACACTTGGGGTTTGGAAGATCCCCAGAGGCTGAACCTAGCTATTGCCGCCGAAGTTTTGGATGATTTCCTAGAACGTTTTGAAGAAACCGTTGCTGATTATACGGAAGAAGATGATGAGGACGAAGATGAAGATGTGGATGCGGAGGTAGAAGACCTTGAGGAGGCTAGAGAAGATAGTTAGCCCTAATCTAGTGATCCCAGAAGTCCATCACAAAATTCCTAATAACAATTTCCCCCAAAATTCCCAAAAAGATGAAAATTTTATTTGTAGCTGCCGAGGCTGCCCCGATCGCTAAAGTAGGTGGGATGGCAGATGTGGTAGGTTCCCTGCCCAAGGTACTCCGAAAAATGGGTCATGATGTCCGCATTTTCATGCCCTACTATGGCTTCCTGCCAGATAAGATGACTATTCCAAAAACTCCTGTGTGGTCTGGTAATGCCATGTTTGAAGGTTTTAATGTGTTTGAAACCTTACTGCCCGGTACAGATGTGCCTTTGTATCTCATGGGGCATCCTTCCTTTGCCGGACGGCAGGTCTATGGGGGGGAAACCGAAGATTGGCGCTTTACCTTCTTTGCCAACGGAGCAGCAGAATTTTGTTGGAACCATTGGAAACCCCAGATTATCCATTGCCACGATTGGCATACAGGGATGATCCCCGTGTGGATGCACCAATCTCCAGATATTTCTACGGTGTTTACCATTCATAATCTTGCCTACCAAGGGCCTTGGAGTTGGAAGCTCGAAAGAAT
>JANMHD010000378.1:0-4033 GCA_031374985.1 Coleofasciculaceae cyanobacterium OTE_70_metabat_329
AAAGGCGATTAGGTTAACTGCACCTAAGCCGATCGCACTGAAACCCAATAGCTTGTAGAATAAAATCATTGATTGATTGAGTAGGGGGAATTTCACCCCCTATTTTTATTTTTCGGTCTTAGCCCATTGCTGCGATCGCTCCATCAGCAGCAGCGGCAAATAATTCTAATCCCCGTTGAGTTTGGGCATAGGCGGGGCGCAACTGATGGAGGTGAGAAGCACTTGCTGCCTTAGCCTTGGTGCTTTCGAGAGTGCCAGTAGCGAGAACACGGCGGGTAGTTTCGTGATCTACGTTGGCTTTGGTAAAGCCCCTGCTAATATCCCGGATTGCCTTGTAGCCCAAGGTTGTAACTTCTGTTTGGGCTTTGACTTGGGCAGCTTTCTGGACTAGAGCGTTAGCTTCAGCAGAATTAAACTGCCTAGCCTCTGGAGGCATGGGAACGGCTAGATGCTTCCAAGAGCCGGGCTTGTCTGGGGTAACTGCCCCGGCTTGCATTGCCATTACGTGACCAGCATCAAGGTTATTAGCTTTGGTAGCGCTGACTAGTCCTTTAGAGGTTCCGAGTTTTGATAGAAATCCCATAATGTCTCCTTAGAGTTTGGTTTGATTATTTTGCGGATTTAGGGCGATCGCAACCAGCCCATGATTTTAGAAGGGGATATCGTCTAGGTCTAGGTCTTCTTGTTGTTGTTGCCGCTTTAGAGCCTCTGCCCTGCCCTTTGGACTATTCCGGTATTTTTCTTGGTAGTCTTCCCAGAGCTTGGCATCAAAACAATCGCTGTAGTAGGGGCAGGTAAATTCGCCGGGAGTAAATTCGCCATCAAAACAAGTGTCATTTACAGGGCAGGTTTCATTTTCCATAGAGGTCAACAAGGGGGGATTTAGCGAAGTCTGGGAGGGGTAGAGAGGCGATCGTATTCCGAATAGTCCGATCGCTCCATACACCTAGGACAATTCCTAAAACGAGAAAGACTAGGCAGCGTTTCATCTTCCTGACCCCCTTTGGTCGTCTAAGCTGATTTGAATTTGGGATTGAGTTGGTTTTTGTGGGTTAGCCAAAAAATAAATATTGACGATCGCTACAGTCAAGAAAGAGATAAGTAGTAATCCGAGTGCAAACTCAGGAAAGCCGTTGCTAGGTTGTCTAGCGTTGGGCATTTGGCGAAGGGCGCTAATAATTAGATCTGCAACCTGCTGCCCATCTGCACCTTTAGCGTTTACATAAAAGTCCTCGCCATTTTTAGAGATATGCACTTCGACTGGGGTAGGGGTTTGGTCAGTCCCGATCGCTTCGGTGGTGCGGTGTATTTGATAGCTAATTTCTGGGTTCATAATGAGGTTCGAGGTAGGTTTGTAAATTCGCCTTTTCTAAATCTTGCTGAAAGGTCTTCTGAGTAAAGATTTAGGAGTAGGCTAAAGATTTCTTGGTTTCGTCTTCCAGTAGAAAGCTCTAGTTGAGCGAGAATTTTCCTGTCTTCCTCTCGGACATCTATTCTTAATCGTCCGGTTTTTTTCTTTTGGCTCATAGTTCGATCGCTGGTAGGTTTTCTTCTGGAATTTCAATCACCGGTGATGAGATGGGACTAGGTAAGATTGCTGCCCCTTGGTGGGGGTTTGACCTATGCCAGCTTAGGAAGTGGCTACCATAGCGAGTCAGGAATAGGGTAAATATTTCTGCCGCTTCTAGTCCCGTCTCGGTCATAAGCTCTTCAAGGATTGGCTGTGCTTTGAGAGGCACGTATACCCGTTTTGGGGTGTACATTTCACACCTCGATCAGCATTCCTTTAACGCCGATGAATTGGGAGTTAGGTGCTATTTTGAACCTGCCGCTAGTTTTGACTTCAATACTTTTTAGGAGGGGTGCAGATCCACCGACGATAAGTACTTCACCCATTTGCCTTAGAGGTTCTTCCCAACGGCCGTTTAACTCGTTGCGTATCTCTGTTAACCAACGGTCGAGAGATGGAGCAAACTCTTTTTGGAAGGAAACCCCAGTAGTGCCATAAAGGAAACTTCCGTCAGCAATAGAGTCCATAATCATGCCTAGGTCTGGGGTGTAGCCAAGGCGGGGGGTAAGGGCTGTGGAGATTAGTCGGGCGAGTTTCTTGGTTCCAGGAAGCTGCCAGTCGTGTTCCCTGTTTAGGTTGCCGGAAGGGGTGAAAACTCTGGCTAGGGCTGTACCACCGCCAATGTCTAGGATTCCGTTAGGCCGGTTGGTATATTTGAACAATTCGGCTTTTCTTGCATAGCGATAAGCCCCTACGCATTCATCGATCGCTTCCACATTACGAATTGAATAGGTGAGGTGCTGCCCGTTACGCTTGACAGTCCGCACACCTTCTAGGCGCTTGAGGTTGTCTAAGTGGGGTTGGTGGTTGCTATTGGGTAGGGCTAGGCGTAATCGATCGATGGCGATGGGTAGATCGCTACCTTCTACCGGAGCGATCGCCGCCAAAATCAATAGGTGAGCTAGGGCAGTTTTATCTTGGAGGTAGGTCGGGACACCGCCCAACTCTTTGGCAATTTGCCCGACTACGTAGCGATCGCTATCAATTTCTAGGACTACGGATTTACTATCAGGAGTTGGGGTATCTTGCCAGTTTTCCAGTTTTAAGGAGTAGCTAGGCAGGATGTGGCAGCTTCCTTTTGTGTCAACCCATTTAATATTTCTGTTGCCAGCATCAATGGCGAATAGGGAAACTGCGTTAAAGTTCTTGGTTTCTGTAGTTTGCATTGTAAGATCAGAGTAGATTTTGTAGGCATTGGGGGAAACCCCAGTGCTGTTTTTTATGGGCTAAATTAGCCTAATACGGGCTAATTTGGGATAGGTTAGGCTGAAACGGGCTAGATTATCCTAATTTGGGCTAAATCGGGATTGAGTCTTTGCCTTGGAGGGCTTCGCTGCCGGGGTGGTAGCCGGGGGGATTTATGCCCATTGCTGAGAGAAGGTCGATCGCTTCAGCACCTTCCATAACGAAGCTGGTATCAGAAATTTTAGGGAGTGCGGTGATGGTGCCCTCTTCTTTGATAGTCAAGAGGCAATATTCTACGAAGTCAATATTAATAATTTCGTAAGCACCGGGGACATCTGCTTTTGCGATAACAAACTTTTTTGTCATGCGATCGCTGCCTCTTCAGCTAAGGATTCATACAATTTCAAAAAGGTGGGGGAATGATTAAGCTCTTGGAAGAAGGCCGCAAGCTCATCACCAGGGGCAGCTTCGGTGTAGCTCCTAGCCTCATCTTCAATTGCCTGAACATCTCTGATCCGGTTATTTCGGAAGGTCAAGAGCCAATCCTTGGCAGTTTCGGCAGCTTGTAGGCGGAAATAGATAAATTTTTGGGTTGCGGTGGGGACTTCAGAGAAATTAAAGTCTTTTTGAGCAACGAAGGAGAGGGCGATCGCTAGTTCTTTTTGCTGGATAGTCATAAAATACGCTTCACTCAGGAGGTCTTGACGGACTTGGCAAATATTTTTTCTAGTGAATTTGGCAAATTTGTTACAAGCAATATCAAATTCACAGATTTTTGTGAATAGATGACGCTGGGAGGCGGGGGTGAGGTCAAGGAAGTGGTAGTTAGGTTTCATAGGTTTCTAGGTTGGGGTTGATAGGGGCTGGGGTTAGTGCGGACCGATCGCATTGTGTGGGTGTGGTAATCACGATCGATCCGATGTCCCCCAGTTAGTAGTTAGTTGGGGTCAAATTCACAACTGGGTAGCTTGTCTGTCACGATTTCATCTTCCCAAAGTATGCAAGGCTCTTCGACTGTGACATCGCAATTAGTAAGACAAATATCTTCCTTGCACTCTTCACCAACAACTACATGATTAATGGCATACAAGTATTTTTGCTCGTCTTCATCCCAGTCAGGGTCTCCATCGATCGTGGCAGTAGCAGTGACGGTAATTTTGAGTTCAATTTTTTGCCCGTCAATAAATTTTGGGTTGGGTTGGGTTTGAGTTTGGGTCATGGGTTTTTCTAGGTTTGGTGAATAAGTTGAAAAAAAGTGGGAAAAGGTAGTGTAGGTAG
>JANMHD010000434.1:0-2403 GCA_031374985.1 Coleofasciculaceae cyanobacterium OTE_70_metabat_329
CCCAAGCCAACTAATCCACCAACAATACCCCCGGTTGCTGCGCCGATCGCTCCCCCAGTCAAGGTAGTGGCCAGGGCGGTAGCTCCGGCTCCTGCCAACATTACAGGGCCGACTCCGGGAATTGCGACCAAGCCCAAACCGACTAATAGACCAGTCAGACCACCGACTACACCACCAGCGGTAGCACCAGTTTTAGCACCTTCATCAGCTTTGTTATTTTCTAGGTCAGAAACACGATCGCCAGTATTAGCTCCGGCCATAGAGTTACGATTGATATCTTGACCAACGATGGAAACCTGATTCATTGAAAAACCACTATCTCTTAATTCATGGAGAGCTTTTTCAGCATCAGAGTGATTAGAGAAAGTACCGACTGCTCTTTTGTGTTGTTGTGACGTAATCATGATTTTGTTCCTGTTGTTTGGTTTGATTAATTTGATTAATTGAAGATGATTGAAGATTTATACCTTCAAAAGTTTTGCCGGGTGAACTTAGCCTTTATTGGGAGAAAGACTGTTCAGGGGATCGGCAACATATTCCACATCGGGTCCAGAATTCCAAGGGCCCCGCTCATCTTTTCCTGTACCATCAGTAGACAAGTTGTAATACAGTTTTACGGTTTCATCGGGTTGAATATTCCCGAAGAAAGGATCTGTCAACTTACCCAAGGAATCTAAGGCTCTCATAAACATTTGAGTATGAGAAATCTCTCTAGTCAAAAGATGTTCAAGAGTTTTTTTAGTCCCTTCATCAGTTGCTAGTTTAATTAGGGCTTCATAGGTTTGCCGAGCGCCCGCCTCTGATGCAATATTTGCTCGGAGATCCCGGACTACATCGCCCCCTTCATTTAGGTAGCTAGCAGTCCAAGCATTACCTTGGCTATCTAGAAAATGAGGACCCATGCCTCTAACAGCAAAAAGGGTACTTTTATAGGCTTCTGTTTGATCAACATTTTTAGTATGAATTTCAATCAGCTTGCCTACCATTTCTAAGTGACCAAACTCTTCAATGGCGATGTCTTGCAACATATCTTTGATGCCGGGATTCTCCATGTGAAAGGATTGAACCCAGTATTGTAGGGCAGCAGAAAGTTCGCCAGTAGCTCCACCAAATTGCTCTAATAAAAGTTGAGCAAAACGGGGATTAGGTTCCTTAACGTCGACGGTGTGAATTGGATCTTTTTTGTGGAAAAACATAATTTAGCGATCGCATGGGGGAATAGGTTTACTTGAGAAAAGAGATTTGTAGTAACCCTGCATTAGTCTTACTTTGAGACAAAATTACCTTATTAAAATCAGGAAATTAGGCTTTTGTAAGAGCTGCTTGGAGTTTGGCTTCATCTTCAGTTGAGAGAGAAGTTTTGAGAACTTTGCCTTCAAATTTACTAAGGTCTGCTAGTACTTTGTCTGGGGTTGCTCTTCTGACGAGAACAAAAATAGCTGAGGTGCCGGGTTCGATCGTACTACCGATATCTTTGATGAAGTTGTCATCAATACCGATATCTGTTAAGGCTCCAGAAACTGCTCCGGCCAAAGCACCAACTGCCCAGCCCAAGAGGGGATTAAGAAAAATAAAGCCTAATAAGAGTCCCCAGAAACCACCACTTAAGGCTCCAGCCGTGGTGAGTTCTTGAGTTTGCTTAATTTTTACTTTTCCTTCCTTATTTCTGATAACGATCGCTGCATCTTCTAGATCAACTAAATGTTCTCGTTGCAACTGCCGGAGTTCTAAGACTACTTGATCGGCAGTAAATTCATCTTTAAAGCCAACTACAATTAGACTACTCATATATTTCTCCTTTTAATGATTGTGTGAGGGATTTACTTAATTCCTAAGTATCCCTTTCAGAGGAATTAAGGAGGTATTTCAGAATTATTCGAGAATAATTACTCGATGGCCAAATTCTTCTAGAACATGCTGGGTCTGACTAGCTTCCCGATCACTCCCAGTTACAATAATTAAATATTTGCCATCTGCAATAGCCTCGACAAATTGACCGATCGCTTGTTCGCTAATACCTAGTTTTCCTAGAACTGTAGCCAAGCCACCCTCAGCATTAATAGTGTCCCATTTTAGAGAACTTTTAGCATCTTGATAATCTTTGGCAATGATAGAAACTCGGGCAGAAGTTAAGCCTTTTTGTTCTATTTCTAAGACAGCATTTTTAGCCTCTAGCTTAGAATTGAAGATATCAATGACAGTAACTTTGTCACCCGTATCTTGTGGCGTACTGCCATCTTGTTCATACATTTCTGGCTCGATCGCATAGCTATTTGTTAGGCCATCTTGATCGATCGTATAACCTTCTGCTTGGTTAATTTTGTCAACATGATTAGTTGCAGGAATTGTTGGGATAGTCATAAATACTCTCCTGGGTCACACTTTAATAGTTTCAAAAAAGGA
>JANMHD010000450.1:0-12727 GCA_031374985.1 Coleofasciculaceae cyanobacterium OTE_70_metabat_329
ATCTCATCCAACCATTTTCTGCTTCTTCTTTACGATAGGAAGCCCGATAATCAGCATGGAAAGCATGGGGAGTGGCGGGGTAGACAAGAATATCAGAACCACTCTTGCCCGGAGCTAAAGCTTGTTGCATCTGTATTACTGAACTAACCGGAATGCCAGTATCATCACCACCGTATAATCCAAGGACGGGAACCGTGAGAGTCGAGGCAATATCGATCGGATTCTTGGGGGTTAAAGGAGTTGGGGTTCCAACTAAGCGACCATACCAAGCTACACCAGCTTTGACACGGGGATTGTAAGCACTGTAGAGCCAAGTAATTCTGCCGCCCCAACAGAAACCTGTGATGCCGATTCTCTCTGGGTTGCCTTGGCTAGATTTTGCCCCCCAAGCAACTGCTGCATCTAAGTCTGTCATTACTTGAGCATCGGGAACTTTGGAAACCACAGTGCTAATGATTTGGGCATTATCTCTGATTTGAGAGACATCCCCTTGACGGAAAAACATTTCCGGGGCGATCGCTAAATAGCCCAATTTAGCAAAACGGCGGCAAACATCTTGGATATGCTCATGGACTCCAAAAATTTCCTGCACTACCAAGATCATAGGAAAGTTACTGCCTGTATTGGGCATAGCTCGGTAACCCGGAATCTCACCATCGGCGGTGGGAATGCGGATCGCTCCGGCGGTTAAACCTTGGGTGTTGGTAGTAATTACTTGGGCGGAGGTGGGGTGAGCAGCGATCGCAAAACCTACTGCCAAACCTGTACCCATCACAAAACGCCGTCTAGTTAGATTATTCATGATCCTGATCTCCTCTACAATATTTCCAAGTAATTGTAATACTATTGTTAAGGATGTTAAAGATACCTGGATCACTTCCTAAAGCCTAATTAAGCACCATCGCCACCCTATGACAGAATCAACCATCACTCCTAACTCCACTCCCTCCACTAAACCTGCCTGGCTACGGGTCAAAGCTCCCCAATGGCAACGAGTGGGCAGTGTCAAAGAAATTCTACGGGATTTGGGGCTGAATACGGTGTGTGAAGAGGCTTCCTGCCCAAATATTGGGGAATGTTTCCAAGCTGGGACAGCCACTTTTTTAATCATGGGTCCCGCCTGCACTAGAGCTTGCCCCTACTGTGACATTGATTTTGAAAAGAAACCCCAAGCTCTTGATCCTACTGAACCGGAACGCCTAGCCGAGGCAGTGAATAGGCTGAAGTTAAACCATGTGGTGATTACTTCTGTAAATCGAGATGACCTGCCCGATGGCGGTGCTGACCAGTTTGTCCGGTGTATTGAACAAGTCCGGCGGCTGTGTCCAGAGACCACGATCGAAGTCCTGATCCCTGACCTATGTGGCAACTGGAATGCCCTAGAAGTAATTCTCCAAGCCCGCCCCGAAGTTCTGAATCATAACACCGAAACTGTCCCTCGCCTCTACAAACGAGTCCGTCCCCAAGGAGAATACCAACGGAGCTTAGAAATGCTGGAGCGGTCTAGTAAATTCTCATCTCAGACCTATACTAAATCTGGGATTATGGTCGGGCTGGGGGAAACCGATGCCGAAGTAGAGCAGGTACTCCGAGACCTACGGGCTGTGAGTTGTGCTATTGTGACGATCGGACAATATCTCCAGCCTTCTGGGAAACATTTAAAGGTGGATCGTTTTGTCACCCCAGAACAATTTGCCCAGTGGCAAGTCCTAGGGGAATCCCTCGGTTTTTTACAAGTAGTATCTTCCCCCCTCACCCGCAGTTCCTACCATGCTGAACAGGTACGGGAATTGATGGCTAGTAATCCATGGGAGAATCCCTCACCCTAACCCTCTCCCAAGGGGAGGGGGAACAAGAATGGCGAGAAACCAAATGTTCCAAATTAAAGATTTAACCTACCATCCCACCGCCGCTACTTATCCCATTCTTAGCTCTATTAATCTCCAACTTCCTCCCCAGAAATTAGGCTTAGTAGTAGGGGCTAGCGGCTCTGGCAAGAGTACTTTGCTAGAAATTCTTGCAGGATTAGCAGAACCCACCCAGGGCAAAATTCTTTGGGGAGAACAAGAACTAACTAGCGAAGATCTACAACAATTGGCGGGTATAGTTTTTCAGTTCCCCGAACGGCATTTTTGCGGGAGAACAATTCTTGAAGAGCTACGTCTAGGGCATCCTGAGTTGGGGAGCGATCGAGTAGAAAAAGCCCTGCAAGAAGTAGGCTTAGATCATTTATCTTTGCAAGCGTCTCCCTACGATCTCAGTGGTGGGCAGCAACGGCGCTTGGCTTTGGCAGTACAGTTAATTAGAGAACCCAATGTTTTATTACTAGATGAACCTACGGCTGGTTTAGATTGGTCAATGAAACAACAATTGGTAAGTTTGTTAGCAAAATTAAAAAAAGATTGGACTCTATTTGTTGTCACCCATGATGCAAGAGATTTACTAGAAATTGCGGATACATGCTGGACGATTAATCAAGGAAAAGTAATCAGGGAACAGCTACCTTAATAGAACGATCGCCAGATTAGCTACATCACCAAATTACTACCAAATTAATACCAAAATATTAAAAAATGTGGCTATTGATCCTCCGGTAAAGCTTTTCACTTTAGGATATAGGTTGAATTTATTGAGAATATTAAATTCCCTCTAGAGAATAATTGCCGTACTTCAGCTTAGTTTTATCCTAGTTAGCTTATTTAATTTCAGATTTATTCCCCTATGAAAAGAGAAATTACTATTTATCGCCCCCTAGAAGGTAGACCAAATAATTATCTAGATTGGTCGCAGCAGGGCAATTTTTTCTATGAGATGGGGCGATATACCGATGCTCTCCTGAGCTACGATCGAGCCTTGGAGTATAATCAGGGAAATTATTGGTTATTCTATCGGCGGGGACGGACTCTAGAATGGCTGGGGTATTTTGAAGAAGCGATCGCTAACTATCAACAGGCAATTTCCCTAAATTCTGAAGATTACTGGGCATGGTACGAAATGGCATTTTCTCAACGTCGTCTAGGAGATTATGCAGCAGCGATCGCTAGTTATAACCATGCTCTAGAAGCTCGCCCTGATGACTACTGGGCTTGGTATCACCGGGGATTTGTGGCTCTAGAAGATTTGGGTTGGTATCGAGAAGCGATCGCCTGTTTTCAGCAAGCCCTAATCAATGAACCAGAGGATTACTGGGCTTGGTATCGTCAAGGAGATGCCCATCGGCATTTAGGCAGCTACCAGCAGGCAGTGAATTGCTATAATCAAGCCTTAGCCATTAGACCCAAGGATTACTGGGCTTTGTACCAAAAGGCGAATACCCTTCGTTGCGCTGGGAATCTAGGGGCTGCGATCTCCGTCTATGAGCAGGCCATCAAGATACTCCCAGAAGACTACTGGTGTTGGTATCAAAGGGCCGAATGTATGCGCCGGTTGGGGCGTTACGGGGAGGCAGTCTCTAGTTATAATCAGGCCCTACGAGTAAAGCCCAAAGATGATTATACCCTCTATAATCTTGCCTGTTGCTATGCCCAATTAGGAGAAGCAAATTTGGCTCTCAACCACCTAGAGAAAGCCATCAAACTTAATCCTATCCACTGTCTAGCCAATGCTAGGGCAGATTCAGATTTTGATAAAATTCGCAAGCAGCCCCGCTTCATTCAGTTGGTTTTTGAATAATCCCCTGACGATAGCAGTCCTCAATAATTGACGATGCCTGAGCGTAGTCGAAGCCCAACACAACTGGTTGAGGAGTACGATACAATGGAATCGCATAAAAACCAATGGTAATTAGCCATCATGCCTCATCCCCTCTACGTTGCCTTTATCTGGCATCAACATCAGCCCCTCTACAAAAGCCGAGAAATTGATGCTGCTGGTTCCCATCAGTACCGTCTACCTTGGGTGCGTCTCCACGGCACAAAAGATTATTTAGACCTAGTACTACTCCTGGAGCGCTATCCCCAACTCCACCAGACGGTTAACCTTGTTCCTTCTTTGATTCTACAAATAGAAGATTATGTCGCCGGGAAAGCGATGGATCCTTACCTTGCCCTTGCCCTCAGTCCCGCCGATGGCCTGACTAGTGCTGATAAAAGATTTATTATTGAACATTTCTTTGATGCTAATCATCACACTTTGATCGATCCCCATCCCCGCTATGCCCAGTTGTACGAACAAAGACAGGAGCAAGGCAAAGATTGGTGTGCCGAGTATTGGCAGCCAGAAGATTACGGCGATTTATTGGCATGGCATAACTTGGCTTGGATTGATCCCCTGTTTTGGGATGACCCAGAAATTGCTGGATGGTTTAAAAAAGGTAAAGGGTTTAGTCTGAGCGATCGCCAAGCCATCTACGCCAAACAAAGGGAAATTCTGGCTCGTATCCTTCCCCAGCACAAAAAAATGCAGGAATCTGGACAGCTAGAAATCACTACTACTCCCTATACCCATCCTATTCTGCCCTTACTGGCGGATACCAATGCCGGACGAGTAGCAATTCCCCAGATGAAATTACCAAATTCTCGGTTTCAGTGGGCGGAAGATATTCCCCAGCATCTTAGAAAATCTTGGGAAATGTACCAGAGAAATTTTGGTCAAAATCCCCGGGGTTTGTGGCCTTCCGAGCAGTCTGTTAGCCCAGAGATATTACCCTATATTAGCCAAGCTGGGTTTAAGTGGCTTTGTAGTGATGAGGCAGTTTTGGGCTGGACTATTAAACACTTTTTCCATCGAGATGGAGCCGGAACTGTGGAAGAACCGGAACTACTCTACCAGCCCTACCGTTTGCCTACACCCCACGGAGATTTAGCGATCGTATTTCGAGATCATCGCCTCTCGGATCTAATTGGATTTTCCTATAGTGGCCTAGCACCAGTTGCAGCCGCTCGGGATCTAGTAGGACAGTTGGAAGCGATCGCCCGGAAACTAGGGGAACGTCAAAACACAGGCAACACCGCCCTAGAGCAACCTTGGCTGGTGAATATTGCCCTAGATGGAGAAAACTGCTGGGAGTTTTATGAACAGGACGGCAAATTATTTTTAGAAGCTCTCTACGGAATGCTTAGTGATCAGCAGGATATCAAACTAGTAACGGTTTCTGAATACCTAGATCAATTTCCTCCCAGGGAAACCCTGCCCAGTGATTCTCTCCACAGTGGTTCTTGGGTAGATGGCAGTTTTACTACTTGGATTGGAGACCCGGCTAAAAATGCAGCTTGGGAGCTACTTACCCAAGCCCGGCAAGTTTTAGCAGATCACCCAGAGGCTACCGAGGAAGCTAACCCTGCGGCTTGGGAAGCCCTCTACGCTGCTGAAGGTTCCGATTGGTTTTGGTGGTTTGGCTATGGCCATTCTTCTAACCAAGATGCCATTTTTGATCAACTATTCCGGGAGCATGTAGCTGCTATCTACCAAGCTCTGGGGGAGCCAGTTCCAGAAATTTTAGGTCAACCCGTAGAAGAGCATGAAAATACTTTCCGGGAGCAGCCCCAAGGATTTATTCATCCCATAATTAATGGTATTGGAGATGAGCAGGACTGGGATCGAGCCGGACGGTTAGATATTGGGGGCGATCGAGGCACCATGCACCAAAGTAGCCCCATTCAGCGGATCTGGTACGGAGTAGATCACCTGAACTTCTATCTGCGCCTTGATTTTCAAGTGGGAATTAATCCTAAGGTAGATTTACCCCAAGAATTGCATTTGCTGTGGTTCTATAGCGATCGTACTATGCACAACAGTTCTCCGCCCCTAATAGATATCCCCAACCAAGCTCCCCTGAACTATTCCTACCATCACCATTTGGGTATCAATCTCCAGACCCAATCCTGTTGGCTCCAAGAAGCAGTAGACTATGGGCAATGGCAGCACCGCACCACTAGGGCAAGTGTGGGCTTACAGGAATGCCTAGAAATTGCTGTGCCTTGGGTAGACTTGCAAGTGGAGCCAGATTACAATCTCCAATTATTGCTAGTTCAGGCAGATCATGGGCGTTACCGGGGCTATCTCCCAGATAACTTAGTAAAGCTAACTGTTCCTTAACCCCAATTTTTGGTATTGAGGGCATGACCTTGGGCATGGAGAATAGATTTGGCTCTGGCATAGATGGCATCTTCAAAGCGATCGTTCGTCAGGCGCAGAGCCTCGTTATATCTTTTAATTGCTTCACCATGATGTCCAACACTAGCTAGTAATAACCCCAAGTTATACCAACCTGTCGCATACTTAGGAGCAAGTTCTAGGCATCTATTGTAGGCAGCTAAAGATTCAGGAAACTTGTTAATATCAGCATAGGTAGTGCCTAGATAATCCCAAGCAATGTAATAGTTAGGGTCAATTTCTATACATTTAAGATAGGCATTAATAGCATTCTCATACTTTTCTAGGTAGTACAAACTACTACCAATAACTTCCCAAGCTAGGTAATACTGGGGATCGATCGCTAAAGATTTCTCCGCAGCTTTCATGGCTTCTGGATACCTGCCTGCTTGATAGAGGGCATGGCCTAAAGATTGCCAAGTTTGGGGGAGGTCTGGATTGTAGATAATTACCTGTTGGAAAGCCTCGATCGCTCCAGCATATTCTCCCTGATCGGTTAGGGCTAAACCCAAATTATGCCAAGCCCAGTAGTATTCAGAGTCTAGGGCGATGCTTTCACGGTAGGCTGCGATCGCTCCGGTCAGATCCCCATTATTGTATAGTTGATAGCCTTTTTGCAGCCAATCATTAGGGGTTTTCTCTGGGATGAGACTGGGATGTTGTTGGGCATAGAGTTTATGGGCCTGGTTTTTGGCAGCAATTGACTCTTCTGGGCGATCGAGTTGGGTCAGGGCGATCGCTTTCTTCTCCCAAGCATTATAATCTTCAGGATTCGCCTCTAAGGACTGCTCTAGATACACTAAAGCCTGAGCATAATTACCATTAACCAATTCTTCTAAACCGTGATTGTATAGTTCCTTTGCGTTCATTGATTCCCAAGTAATTCTAGTTAACAACATCATAATCAAATTTTATCACCCACCCCTAGAAGCAAAGATGCAACGCTACTATAAATAAAGGCGCAAAGCCTTGCGCCCCTACTAAACCTCTTGTATTCTTTACCTCCCCATACCTTTCCATACCTCCTGTATCTCCTTCCCCCTCCCATGCCCCTAATTCGCCCCCTCACTACAGAAGTAATTCATATAATTGCGGCCGGAGAAGTAATTGATTCTCTGGGGGCGATCGTGCGGGAGTTGGTGGAAAATGCCCTAGATGCTGGAGCAGATCGTTTAGTAGTTAATATTTCCCCTGAGCATTGGCAGGTGCGGGTAGCGGATAACGGCACGGGGATGAGCTTGGAAGATTTGCGCTGTTGTGCCACCCCCCATAGTACTAGCAAGATTCATGACTGCCAAGATTTAAGCCAGATTGGAACTCTAGGATTTCGGGGGGAAGGCTTGCATAGCTTGGCAACTCTAGCAGAATTAGAGATTCTGAGTCGTCCTGAAGCTAGTAATGGGGGCTGGCGTGTGGTCTATGACCAGTTGGGAGAAGTAGTGATAGAAGAACCCTGTGCGATCGCTCCCGGTACGGTAGTGACAGTGAATAATTTATTTGGGAACTGGCAAAATCGTCGGGATGCCCTTCCATCTTCCGCCCAGCAATTACGTTTAGTCCAAAACACCCTGTGGCAGATTGCCCTCTGCCATCCCCAGGTTACTTGGCAAATCCAGAAAGCTAACCAGCCTTGGTTTCGTATCAGTCCGGGGCAGAGTGGCAAAGAAATATTATTGCAAGTTCTCAATCAAGTCCAACCTTCGGATTTGCAATACCTCCAATTAGCTGAAATTTCTCTTTCCCCAAATTCGCCTTCTAAGCAAACAGCCCTCACCCCAAATCCATCTTCTACCTTGGGAGAGGGGCTAAGATATGGACAAAGTTTTAGGGCTAGGCCAGAAGCCTTTGCTCTCAATTCATCTTCTAAAGAGGGAGAGGAGCTAAGGGAATCTCGAATTTCAGTGGTGTTGGGACTGCCCGATCGGGCTTCTCGTCGTCGCCCTGATTGGGTACGGGTGGCGATTAATGGCAGAATGATTAAATCTCCAGAACTGGAGCAGACTATTTTGGGGAGCATGAACCGGATGCTGCCGCGCGATCGTTACCCCATTTGTTTTGTGCATCTTACCGTACCGCCAAACCAAGTAGATTGGAATCGCCATCCGGCAAAATCAGAAATTTATCTCCACAATCTTGACTACTGGCAGGGACAAATTAAAAAAATAATAGCCCAAGCTCTCAGCCTCAACCCTACTACCATCCCTGAAGCCACTTATTCTCAACGAGTAGGAAAATTAATTACCGCTGCCGAAGCTCCTACGGCTTACCGGACTATCAGCCCTACCAATAATCAAAATTTAGCTCAAGGTTTAGATAAAACTTCAGATCAGAGTCTGGATCACTTTTCTAACCAAGGCTTCGAGCAAAGTTCTCCCCTCAACTCCCTTAATCCTCTCAAAGCTCTGGCACAGGTGCATAACACCTATATCGTAGCGGAACATAACTCTGGTTTGTGGTTGGTAGAGCAGCATATTGCCCATGAGCGAGTACTTTATGAACAGTTGTGCGATCGCTGGCAACTTATTCCCCTAGAACCAGCCCTAGTTCTTAGTTATCTCACGGAGAGGCAAGTAGAAAATTTCCAGAGGTTAAATTTAGATATCGCTAGTTTTGGAGAGCAACTCTGGGCGGTGCGGAGTGTACCAGCCCCTTTAGTTGACCGGGAAGACTGTGCTGCGGCTTTGATGGAAATTAGTCAAGGAGACCTACAAACGGCTCAGGTAGCGATCGCCTGTCGGACTGCTATTCGGAATGGCACTCCCCTAACCTTGCCAGAAATGCAAACTCTTCTAGATCAGTGGCAAAATACCCGCCATCCCCGCACTTGTCCCCACGGTAGACCCATATATTTACCTTTAGAGGAATCGAAGCTATCCCGTTTTTTCCGCCGTTCCTGGGTGATTGGTAAGAGTCATGGAATTTAATTTCTTTTACCCCCTTGTCAATTAGGAAAATTCAGCCTATACTAAGGAAAGACGACGCGGGATAGAGCAGCCTGGTAGCTCGTCGGGCTCATAACCCGAAGGTCGGTGGTTCAAATCCGCCTCCCGCCATTTAGCCATATAATAAGTGAAAACTGCAAATAACCCATTACTCTCGTAGTGCTGGGTTATTTGCTTGAACCTTTATTTGAGATGAGCGATCGTCACCCCTGCTCCCCCATCAGCCGCCGTGGCAATTTCGTACTTAGCAATCTGGGGATGCTGTTGCAAAAATTGGTGGATACCTTCTCGCAGTTTACCCGTGCCTTTACCATGAATGATCCAAATACTTCCTTCAGCACGAGTAGCTAACATTTTATCGATCCGTTGCTCTGCTTCTGCTACTCTGCTACCCCGAATATCGATCGTATTATTGGTGGTTTTGACAAGGGGAGTAGTGAGATTATTGGCGGCATTGGCAGGAGATTTCGGTTCCTCTGATTTCTTTTTAGCTTCGGGGACTTGAACTTTCTCTCCCGCTAGAGATTCTATTTCTGTAAAGCCTAAATTCATTTTCATAATCCCAAACCGGACAGTTAGCTGCTGCGCCTCTTCATTTAGGCTCAATACTTCCCCTGTTTGGCCTAGTTGACTAATGCGGACTCGATCGCCCACTTGAGGACGGAAGCCGGGATTGATTTTTGGCTTTAGGGGAATTTGCTGTGCCTGAATTAATTCTAGGGATTGTCTTGCTTTTTGTGCCTCCTGAGCAGTATTACCAGCCTTTTGTAAGTTGCGAATTACTGTGGCAATTTCTAGACGTGCCTGTGCGATCGCTTCTTGGACTACCTGCTCCTGTTGTTGCTTTAGTTGCTGCTCCCGTTGTTGCAAAGCTGTAGCTCTCTGGGATAATTCTTGGTGCAAGGCCTCAGTTTGTCGCAATAATTGAGTTGCTTCTTCTGCTTTCAGTTCCTGCTGCCGCCGCTGCCCTTCTAACCCAGCAATTACATGGTTGAGATCTGCGGAAGTATCCCCCATACCTAGGGTGGCAACTTGGGTAATTTCGGCAGGCAAACCTAAGCGCCGGGCAATAGTCAAGGCATTGGAGCGGCCGGGGATACCCCACAGGAGCCGATAGGTAGGAGAGAGACTAAGCTCATCAAACTCCACAGACGCATTTTCAAACCGGGAGTCTTGGTATTTAAGAGCTTTTAATTCTCCGTAATGAGTAGTAGCAATGGTGAGTTGGACATGATCTGCCAGGTATTTGAGGAGGGCGATCGCTAAGGCACTACCCTCGGCTGGATCTGTTCCTGCTCCCACTTCATCTAATAAAACTAGAACTGGTTTCAGGAATTTATCTACCACTGTTGAAGTAACGCTCAAGGAGTCTTTACTACTCTGTTCTGGGTCTGAGATTGTACCACCATGCGCCTCTAGACCCAGATTTTTTATGGCCGCCAAGATTCTACTAATCCGGCGGATGTGGCCAGAAAAAGTAGAGAGATTTTGCTGGAGAGATTGCTCATCGCCAATATCGGCCAATACTTCGGCAAACCAAGGAATTTCTACTGGCTCCCGTGCCGGAATAAATAATCCTACCTTCGCCATGAGAGCAGCCAAGCCCAAAGTTTTGAGGGTGACAGTTTTGCCCCCAGTGTTGGGTCCGGTAATTGCCACTACCTTAATACTGGGGTTAATCTGGACATTAATAGGGACTACGGGGAATCCTTGCTCCTGCTTGTGTTGCCAGACTAGCAGGGGATGACGGAGTTGGCGGAGGGTAATATTCTCGCTAGAATTTTGCGACCCCATGCTAAAGCGATCGTCCAACCCAGGGTTGAGGTAATTAACAAATCGAGGAGGGTTAGCTTCTAGCCACAAACTATAACGGGCTTTGGCGGTGGCAATATCTAAGCTAGTGGCCACTGCTAACAGGGTTTCTAAGTCATCTTTCACTGCGGCTACTTGGCTGGTGAGATGGCGTAATACTACCTCTACTTGATGTTGTTCCTGCCGTTGTAACTGCCGGAGTTGATTGCCCAAACCAACGATCGCATGAGGCTCAATATACAGAGTTGCCCCACTACTGGAGCTATCATGGACAATTCCCGGTACGGCATCTTTTTGGGGAGCTTTGACGGGCAAAACATAGCGATCGCTTCTTTGAGTGATAATCCCTTGGCTCATGGCGGTGGACTGCCTCTGGAGAATAGATTGCAGAGTTTTCTCGATTTTCTCTTGGAGCCGGCGCATTTGTTGCCGAATCTCTGCCAGTTTGGGATGGGCTCGATCGAGGACACTGTAGCGCTCATCAATGCAATGGTAAATTTCTTGCTCTAGTTCTGGGTAGGTACGGATTTGGCTAATTATTTCTTGCAATAAAGGGATGGCCTCTTGTTCATCCAAAAAACGACGGAGCCGCCGCATTCCTGCCAAGGTGGTAGCAATCCGAATCAATTCTTCCCCCGATAGCATTCCCTGCAACTCGGCCCTAGTTAGGGAATTACTAATATTTTCAATCCCCTCAAAAGATAAACCAGTACTTAATCTTTGCTCTAGCTGATAAATTTCTTTAGTCTGGTTCAGGAGGTATTGGCTCTGGTCTTGGGTAGTGGGAATTGGCAGGTTTTGGGAGGCGATCGTCCCTAATTTAGTCGCTGCAAAGGTTGCCAAATGTTGGCAGAGGCGTGACCATTCTAATAATTCTAGGGTTTCAGTTTGAATCAAGGTAAATTTTAAGGGCAGATGTAAGGGCTAAATATCTCTAGGTAGGCTTTTATAATGGCTTTTATAATATTATAGGGCAGTAATAGGAGGATTCCCCAATGCAAAATACTCGCCTTACCACCCTTATTCGTGGCACCTTAACTAAATTCACTCGCTTCACCACAAATCCTTGGCGGAGAATTTCCTTGGTGATTATTAGTTTTTTGTTGGGTAATTTTCTTGGTACAGTAATTATTACTACTACTGGGCAAATAGCTACTTGGGATACGATCGCAGCCTTCATATTGGTAATTTTTACAGAAATAGTCAGCCGCTTTGTTTATCATCGCTCAACTTCTAGAAAAGTTTCTCCAGAAACAGAGGACACGACTTTCTTACCAGAAATTCTTAATACCTTAAAAATAGGTATTACCTATAGTTTATTCATTGAAGCATTCAAGTTAGGTTCTTAATTTATTAAACATTTATTAAACATGAAAAAATAAATATGGCAAAAAGAATTGCAGCACTGGGGTTAGATTTAGGGACAAAGCGGATTGGGGTGGCGGGGTGCGATGGTTTAGGAATGATGGCTACGGGCTTAACTACCATTAACCGGACTTCCTTTGTGGCAGACATAGCTCAGTTGCAAGCATGGGTCAAGGAGCGAGAAGTAGAAGTTTTGGTAGTGGGGCTGCCCTACCGCCTAGATGGAACTTTTGGTAATCAAGCAGAGAAGATTCAAAAACTGGCGCAGAGAATTAGTCAGGCACTGCAATTACCGATCGAATATGTCAATGAGAGCCTGACTTCCTATGAGGCCGAGGAGATGATGAAATCCCAAGGGGTGAGAGTTTCTGACAATAAAGGGATGGTCGATCGCAAGGCAGCGGCAATTATTCTTCAGCAATGGTTAAATGAAACTGCTCGATCAAAGAAAACCCCTGAATTCCCCTTCCAAAGGGGGACTTAAAGATAAAGCATTTAACTAAGCTTAAATTTGC
>JANMHD010000463.1:0-5025 GCA_031374985.1 Coleofasciculaceae cyanobacterium OTE_70_metabat_329
TTTGATGTCCCTCTAGATCGAGGTAATGCTGTTATTGCAGGGCGGATTAATACAGTAAATAGAAATGTTAATTTGCCTTTAGTTCCTAGAGTACAGGTATTGGGCGATCGCATTGCCCTCTTCAACACGGTAATTAATGCCAGTAGTGTCTATGGTGGTGGAACAATTCTAGTTGGGGGAGAATATCTAGGACAGGGAACAACCCCTACAGCCCAATTTACCTTTGCGGATACTAATACAAGAATTAGAGCAAATGGCATCGGCAATACCAACGGTGGCAGGGTAATTGCTTGGGCAAATAATACTACACGCTTCTTTGGGGCTATTAATGCAAGGGCAGGAAATCTGGGAGGAAATGGCGGATTTATTGAAACTTCTGGAAAGTTAAGTTTAGATGTTTCAGGAATTAGGATAAATGCCAGTTCTGCCTTTGGGAGTCCCGGTTTGTGGTTAGTAGATCCTATTGATATAAATATTAGTGGTGCGGCAACTTCTGGAGGCACTTTCAGTATTCCTACAGGACTTTTTAGTTCTGACAATATATCTCCTACAGCTAATATATTAGATACTGATATTATTGCTACTCTAAATGCCGGAACTGATGTTATTCTGACGACTAATCAAGGGTCGATCAGTGGCAATGGAGATATTAATGTTAATACTATTCTGAATATTAATCCCCCAGTTAGTGGTGCAACTCTTAGCCTATTAGCAACTAGAAACATTAATATTAATGCAGCAATTAATTCTACTGGTGGCTTCTTAAATATTAATTTACTTACTCCCACTGTTGGCAATGTTAATATTACTGGGGCAATTAATACTAGAGGGGGAAACTTCGCTGCTAATTTAGGAGGAACTTTTATAACTAGTGGATCGATCGCAACTGTAGGCGGCAACTTTACTGTTAATGCTAATAACTCTTTTGTGGCAACTAATTCAATTAGTACTTTATCCAATACTGGCAACAGCGGCAATATTAATATTAGGGCAACAAATGGGTCGATCACTACTCAAGATTTAAGGTCTTCTAATACTCTAATTGGTGGTGTAGCTGGCTCCGTTACTCTTAATGCACCTGTGGGTATTACTGTGGGGACAATTAATAGTTCTAGGACTGGTGCTCTTTTAGGGGCTGGAAACTCGATCGATATCACCACCAACGGCTTATTTCGGGCTAACAATTCTTTAGTAAACCCTCCTATTTGTGCAGGGGCTAGTCTTTGTAGTTATGGCAATGCAAATAGCGGTAAGATTACTATTCAACATGGCGGCGGGATTATTACTCCCTTTGTGGTGGGTGGAGCTACGAATAATGGCACTTTAGGGGGAATTTATAGTAGTGGCCTATTATCTAGCACGACAATTCTTGTGCCACCAGCAGTTAATTCCTATTTTGCTGGAGATACAACTATTATTACTGCTGTACCGCCCCCGCCCATACCACCAGCACCTCTGCCAATAGAGATTTTTAGCCTATTGAGGAATCCTGAAGCACCACCAACCCCATCGCCTGTAGTAGTAGGAACACCGCCAACGATCGAATCAATCGAACCATTTCTCGATGCAGTTCCAGAACCACAACCAATTCCTCCTCCTAGCCCGATACCTATTCTTTCTCCATCTCCTAGTCCATCTTTAACAACCTTCCCAACCCCAATTCTAGAGGTTTTCCCCTTGCCTGTCCTTTTACCATCTCCTAACCTAACAACAGCACAGTTCAATCAATTTACAAGGGATTTTCAGACTGGGCGATCGCCTCTACCTTTGCCAGAAATCATTCGTCCTTCAGAGGCAAATACCCTATGTACACAGTTGAATCAGTTATTCTCTCAGGATCAGAATTTTGAGGATTTTCTGTGTTCTGAATTTAGTAGAGATTAGAACACCAACAAAAAGTAGAGAAGATTGCTGCTTTAACAGAAGTTATTAGTGGAAATCCTGAGCCAAGAGAATTGAAACGAGCTTTGTCCGTTAAAATGGCTTTGGGGAATCAATCTTACTCCCATATTGCTAATTTATTAAGAATCAATAAGTCTTGTATTACCTACTGGAAACAAAGATTCATGCGCCGTCGATCGTGCTGTAACAGTGCCAGAAAATATTCTCCCGCGCTATTATAATTTCCAGACTGAGATTATCATCCTTTTTTACCCGATCGCTTTAATTAGTTATAAAGCTCCATCACGTCTGTTAGGGGTAAACGCGATCGCACTCCTAGTTCTAGAGAGGATAGGTGTCCCCGTTCTAGATGATCACAGGCAGCGCAGGCGATCATAGCGGCGTTATCGGTGCAGTATTCTAAGGGCGGAAAAAAGACCTGGAGGTTATGTTGGGCGGCAGCAGTGGTGAGATGCGATCGCAAGCCACTATTAGCTGCCACTCCACCACCAATAGCGATCGATTGTAATCCATAATTCTTAGCACAGGCGATCGCTCTTTTGGTCAAGGCCTGAGCCACGGCTTGTTGAAAACTAGCGGCAATATCAGGAATCGGTAATTCTGGGGCTTGAATATCTGAATTAGCTGGATTAGCTTGCAATTTCTGGATAAGGCGTAACACAGCAGTTTTTAAGCCACTAAAACTAGAATCGTAGGGATGAAAACCCCCATTAGGTAAGGATATTTTCCCTTCTGGCAGGGGAAATGCTTTAGGATTCCCAGTCTGAGCCAATTTATCGATCGCCGGCCCCCCCGGATATCCCAAACCAAGTAATCTGGCTACTTTATCAAAAGCCTCCCCCGCCGCATCATCCCTGGTTTCCCCTAGAGTTTGGTAATCCCCACAATCTTTGACTAAGATCAAACTTGTATGTCCTCCAGAAACCAAAAGACACAAGAAGGGCGGCTGGAGTTGGGGTGTACTCAAATAGCTGGCGTAGATGTGTCCTTCTAGGTGATGGATTCCTAAGAAGGGTTTATGGTAGAGCATGGCCAAAGTTTTCGCAGCCGTAGCTCCCACCATCAAGGCTCCTACAAGTCCGGGGGCGCAGGTAGCCGCTATGCCGTCAATACTTGCCCAATCTAGGTTTGCCACGGACAGAGCTTCGGCGATCGTGTCATTGATAGTCTCCAAATGTTGCCTAGATGCCACTTCGGGAACCACGCCACCGTAGCGTTGATGAATCGGAATTTGGGAAGAAACCACATTACTAAGGCAGGTGCGATGCTCTACCACCGCTACGGAAGTTTCATCACAACTGGTTTCGATCGCTAAAACTATTGCCATTGGTGTTCCCTAATTTATCTTGCAATTGCTCAGTGTATTATGGGCATAGCTGAGACTTGTACTTCTTAATATTATTATGCGCTTGCCCCTGCCCCAGTTTAGTGGATACGATCGCCCAGAATCCCACATTGGCGAAGTGATTGCCACCGCCACTACAGAATTTATCTCCCAGTGTTTAGAGCCGGAGGATTTGAGCTTTCCGGTGATGCCCCCCTTTGGCAGTTGGGTGATGGCCACTGATGAGGAATCGGGGAATCAGGTTTTGGCGGTGGTCTACTATGCTACTACAGCCCCTATTGATTCTGTCCATAAGGCCACTGCTTTGGGGCTATCTCTCCAAGAACTCCAACAACAGCAACCCCAGATTTTTGCCATGCTGAAAACTGAGTTTCATGCGGCGATCGTCGGTTTTGCGACCCCAGAGCCAGTTAAGTTTTATCAATACCTGCCGCCCCGGCCGCCCCAGATTCATCAAGCGGTTTATCGTTGCGATCCAGAATTAATGTTGCCTTTCACTGATAAATTGGATTTTTTGCGATCGCTTCTGCAAGTCTCTCAAGCTCCGGTGGAATCTCTGGTGGCAGCGACAATTCGGGAAATCTATCAACTACGTAGGTTCGATCGGGCTTGGCTGGTGCAAGTAGGCCGGACTTTGAGTGTTTTATTAAAAGATGATTACGATCGCTTGCGTTATATTCTGAGTCAAGTCCAGTTATAGTAAGACTTTTCAAGAATTATTTCCTAAGGAGTTTTAAGAATATCTCGAAAAATTCCCAAAAAAAGAGAGAGTTCCGAAAAACTCTCCTAATCATCAGGGTGCATCTACTAACCAAAATATAGCATAAGGATATGAGGGGTGTCACCCCCTATTCAGGTATTTCTTAAACAAAGCAAAATAGAAACATAAAAAAGTCGGGAGAAAAATATAAAATTCTTCTCCCGGCTATCAGGGTGCATCTACTAGGAACAATATAACATTCGGCGTGGGGGGTGTCACCCCTTATTTTATAAAATATCTAAATTCCTAGCTAGAGGTGTAGGAAAAAACACGTAATCACTAGGAATTTAGCTTTTGTTGCAGGAGTTGGTTGGTGAGTTTGGGGTCTGCCCTACCCCCCGATTGTTTCATCACCTGCCCGACAAAGAAACCCAGAAGTTTGGTTTTGCCGCTTCGATACTGCTCTAGCTCCTTGGGGTTGGTAGCGATCGCCTCATCAATGATTTTTTCTAGTTCCCCAGAATCAGAGATCTGCACCAAGCCTTTACTTTCTACCAAAGCCTTAACGGAACCGCCTTGGGTAATCAGTTCTGGCAAGATATCCTTAGCAATTTTGCCGCTGATAGTGCCGTCTTCAATTAGGGTAACTAGTTCTGCCAAGACGATCGGCGTCAGGGCTAATTCATGGATTTTTACCTTGTGGGTATTTAGGTAAGCCGCAATATCTCCTGTCACCCAGTTACTAATAGCTTTGGGCTTGGGTAGGAGGGCCACCGCCGCCTCGAAGTATTCTGCCACACTGCGATCGTCCGTCAACACCTGAGTATCGTAGGCAGATAAACCTAGCTCTGTGGTGTAACGGGTGCGCTTGATAGCCGGGAGTTCTGGCAGTTCATTGCGCCATTGCTCTAATTGCTCAGGGGAAACCTTGATAGGGGGCAAATCTGGTTCTGGGAAGTAGCGATAGTCGCTGGAGCCTTCTTTTTTCCGCATACTAATAGTACGTTGATTATTTTCTTCCCAAAGGCGAGTTTCTTGGAAAATTTCTTCCTGAGCTTCGATCGCTGCAATCTGCCTT
>JANMHD010000560.1:0-4069 GCA_031374985.1 Coleofasciculaceae cyanobacterium OTE_70_metabat_329
GGCGATCGCTTTGATGAGGAGCAACTCAGTGACACCTTCCATCAACTTTGTCAGCAATGCTCTTCTCCCCAAGAAATTCTGGAACATTTATTTAACCAAGTGCAACAATTTAGCAACGGCGGTAATGGTAAAGTTGATGACATGACCCTGCTAGTTATGCGAGTAAAGTAGTCTTGTCAGGGTATTATGGCAAATTATGACGACAAATAAAAAAGGACTTAACAGCAATGGAACTACTTAGCCTACTGATAAACATACCTTTAGACCCGTCTGGGGGATACCATTCCCTTGGTTTGATTAACCACATTACTGCCACAGACTGGCTATTTTTGGCACAGCAGGTGCAAGATACCAAGGTATTAGACAATATTCAAGGTGCTTTTAACAATTTTGTGCAATCTGGCCAGGCTTGGGCTATGCTCTTTGGAGTTGTAATTGGTTATATATTTCGGGTGTTTACTGGCCCTGCCTAGGGAAATGCGATCGCTCCTATGATGAATAATGTAATAAATACCCCAGCTAAATCCTCCAGATCGGCTAGAAAGATCGGCGGTTAGAAACTTTGATCCTCTAACCGGCAATCATTATTTTCACTAATTCCTATTTATCTAATCCCCCTATGACTAAGCAAACTTGGAGCCAGCGCTTTGAAACGTCATTACACCCGGCGATCGCCCTGTTTAATGCCAGTATTGGCTTTGATATAGAACTGATCGAGTACGATATTACTGGTTCTATAGCCCACGCCAAAATGCTGGGGAAGACGGGAATTATCTCGGCGGCCGAGGCAGAAAGTTTGGTGACAGGATTGGAACAGATCCGCCAAGAGTACCGATCGGGGGAGTTTCAACCGGGGGTAGATGCCGAAGATGTGCATTTTGCGGTGGAAAAGCGGCTGACGGAGTTGGTGGGAGATGCAGGAAAAAAATTACACACGGCTCGATCGCGCAATGACCAAGTAGGCACAGATACAAGGCTTTATCTCAAAGATCAGATCGGGCAAATTCGTCAGTATTTGAGAAATTTCCAGCAGGTGTTACTAAAACTAGCTGAGGGGAATGTGGAAACCCTAATTCCCGGTTACACTCATCTACAACGGGCGCAACCCATTAGTTTGGCTCACCATCTGTTGGCCTATTTTGAAATGTTGCAACGGGATTGGGAACGGTTGGGGGATGTAACAAAGCGGGTAGATATTTCTCCCTTGGGTTGCGGGGCTTTGGCGGGGACTACTTTCCCCATCGATCGGCATTACTCGGCAGAACTCTTGGGGTTTAGTCAGGTGTATCGCAATAGTTTGGATGGGGTGAGCGATCGAGATTTTGCTATTGAATTTTCGGCGGCTGCTAGTCTAATCATGGTTCACCTCAGCCGTTTAGCAGAAGAAGTTACCCTCTGGGCTTCTCAGGAATTCAGCTTCGTTACCCTTAAGGATAGCTGTGCCACAGGTTCTAGCATTATGCCCCAGAAGAAAAACCCCGATGTGCCGGAGTTAGTCCGGGGCAAAACTGGGCGGGTCTTTGGCCATCTCCAAGGTTTATTAGTATTAATGAAGGGTCTGCCCTTAGCCTACAACAAGGATTTGCAGGAAGATAAGGAGGCTCTCTTTGATACGGTGAAAACCATCAAGGTTTGTCTAGAGGCCATGACGATCCTGTTTGCCGAGGGATTGGAGTTTAAGCCAGAAAGGTTACAGGAAGCGGTAAATGAAGATTTTTCTAATGCTACCGATGTGGCTGATTACCTCGCTGCTAAGGGTGTACCATTCCGGGAAGCCTATAATTTGGTGGGGAAAGTAGTGAAAACGAGTATCACGGCGGGAAAATTACTCAAGGATTTAACCTTGGCAGAATGGCAGGAATTACATCCGGCTTTTGAAGAGGATATCTATGGGGCGATCGCTCCCCGGCAGGTGGTGGCAGCCAGAAATAGCTACGGGGGGACGGGTTTTGTCCAAGTTAGGGCAGCAATTACGGCGGCTCAGGAACGGATTCAAGGTAGCGTCTAGAAACATTACTACTAAGAAATAAAGGCAATGAAGACTTGGTGCTTTTATTCTATTTCTTCATCTGTAAATTTAACTCCATGCTGCCAAAGTTCGTATTCACTAAGATCAATCTCATCATTCCAAACTAGCCCATAACCGCCAGATTCAATTCTGAAATTCTTGAAAAATTCCGGATTGTTTAAGCTAGCAAATATTGGATTATCTAACAACTTAGAGATGTCATACTTCCTGCTTTCAAAATTGGTAAACTTAACTATCAAAGTTTTATTATCAATAGCCTTAGCAGAAATAATACGTTCTGGGTTTAGAATAGCAGTCACCAAGGAGGTTGAGTAGTAGAACTAGCACTTCGCAAGGGTTCCATTACTCAAATCATCATAATCCTCTTGGCAGTTGCTATAGGTATACTTCTAGTTCAAAATTTAACAAATGAGAGTAGCATCGTTAAGCTTAAGATGAGCGAGATAACTGCAAATATCTTTTTCAAATAAGCTTCGGGCAGACGATGTGAGCAGCGAGCACCGTATGGAGCAGCAATAGAACTAGCGATCGATATTGCCAAAAATGCTGGTAGATAGATGAATCCAATAGTATAGGGAGCGCTCAATGTCTTTGACCACCCGCTAATCATATAGCCGATCGTGCCTGAAATAGCGATGGGAAGTCCAATTGCGGCTGAAGTACCAACTGCTCTTTTCATGACGATATTCTTATAGCTCAAGTAGGTAACTGTGAGAAAACCGCCGCCCACTGCGGCTAGTGTGGATATCGATCCGATCGCAATTCCAACTGTCAGTAATCCGCGAAATGTAATTGGCTTCAAGCTAGGTTTCGGTTTCCAATTAACAAACATCTGCACTGCTACAAGCGCCATAAAAAATGCCATAAAAAGCGCAATGTAAGCTGATTTAAGGCTGGCAGCAACTTGGGTAGTTAATAAAGCGCCTATGATGATTCCAGGAGCCATTCCGCTAACGACTTTCCACACTACGGCATTTCGAAACGCATGGGCGCGAATACTTGCGATGGAGGAAATGATCATGCACATTAATGATGTTCCCAAGGACAACTGGACTACTTCATCTCCACCGATACCTTGGTAAACAAGAATTGATGCTAGTAGAGGAACCAAGATTCCCCCTCCACCAACACCCAGCAAGCCACCCATAAAACCAACAAAGCCGCCCAAAGCAATGTATAACAATATCCATTCAATACCTAGCATATTTTTCTAGCCTAAAAAGTCGTGTATAAGGCTACAATACAAGTTCAAGTTAACTTGAAGTCAAGTGTTAATTGCGAAGTGACATGATGGATATATCTGAAGTTGCAAAGGCATCAGGGTTGCCAGCCTCAACACTACGTTTTTACGAAGAGAAAGGGCTGATTCAGTCAAATGGTCGAAGTGGGTTACGCCGTTTATTCAGTGAAGATGTTATGGATCGGCTTGCGTTAATATCTTTGGGACGAAGTGCTGGTTTCTCATTGGATGAGATAGGGGAAATGTTTACTCCTGAAGGACCTGAAATTAATATTGTCCTACTTTTAGCTAAAGCAGAGGAGTTGGATAAGAAAATCAAGGAACTGACATCAATGCGGGATGGGCTTCGTCACGCAGCGGTTTGCAAAGCGCCAAACCATTTTGAATGCCCAAAATTTCTTCGACTTCTCCGCATTGCGGGCAAAAATCGGTCTAGACAACCAAATCAATTACAGAAAAATAAGCTTGGACGAGCTGAGCAGAAAACATAAAACAGATGAATTTTAATGTTCGCAGAGAGACATAACTTAGATATGTAAAGTAATAGCGGTTTAATTATTTTATCGAGGAAAAATTTGCTGTAGATTCTATAGCAGTCGCCAAGGAGGTTGAGTAGTAGAACCCTCGCAAAGTGCCGATTCCATTACTTAAATCCTCCTAATCCCCTTAGCAGTTGCTATACATTCTTGATTGTAATAAAAAATGGTTTAGCATTTTCGATAAAACTTAGACCCCACGTCACCAACAGGGCGTGTTACGATTCTTAATAGAGTCTTAATAGAGCAAATTTTCCCTCCTCC
>JANMHD010000592.1:0-1600 GCA_031374985.1 Coleofasciculaceae cyanobacterium OTE_70_metabat_329
TCCAAGGGCATAGAGTAGCTATACATGACCAGCAATTTTATCCATGTATTACGCATACATTTGTTTTGTAAGTATTGGGAAAGGGGTTGATTAGAAAAATCCTGTACATCTGCAAATTTTGTTCTGAACCACAAACCCGCCGATCGAGCATAGAGAGTATCAAGGCGCAAATATTCTATTAGGCGCTGGATCCCTAGGAAATTTTTATCGATCGCCACTCCCGATAGAAAATGACTGCCATCTTTGAGAAACAGAGCAGAACCAATATCAATAGGCTCTAGTTCTACGCCTAGCTCTGTCATTAGGGCAATAAAGTTATGAAACACTGTTGGAAATTCTAACACTCCACATTCCAGCATTTCTGAGCAATCAGCTTGATTAGGCTGGACATTTTTGTTCAGAGTCTGAATATGTCCCCCTAAGGTAGATTGCCGTTCAAATACCGTCACCCGATGCCCCTGTTTGTCAAGCAGGTAAGCCGTAACCATGCCACTAGCACCTCCGCCGATTACTGCAATTCTCATAGCTAACCTCCAGATTAATAACCAGATTAATAAAATGTTAACTACTACCTAAAATCACATCACCCGATAGTTTTTGATACAGCAGGGCGCCTGTCCAAATAGTAGGGGCAAAGCCGGGATAGCCAGAAGAGGCATTACAGAAGTAGAAATCCTTGAAGGAAGTTTCCTGATTTAGTCGCCCCAAGCCCATGTTATGGGGAGTCAGGCTAGAGCCGTAGGAGTTGCCACTAGGACACCAGCAAAAGCGCTCGTTGGTAGTGGGGCTGCCCGTAATATGAAAAACCATATGTTTTCTAAAATTCGGTACATAATGTTTCTCCACCACATCCAGAATAGAATCAAAAATTTCTTGCTTTTTCTGGGTATAGGCTTTATGACTGCTCTCCCGTAATTGCTTAAAGTGGGCATAATTGGCAACGGTGAGAAATTCCACAATTTGGCAATCTTCAGGGCAATCCCGGCTGGCAGTAGTCAGGAAAGTGGGAGTGGTGATAGCGAAACTAGGATTAGAATAATCATGGCGATCGTACATCTGGCTAAAGGCTGCATTTAGATCCTCATGCCCTGTATGAAAGAGATTCCATTTGCCAAAGCCGTAGTCCCCTAGGTCAATATCTTTCACCACACAATAAGCCATGTAGTTAGATGCTGAATATTCGTAGTCCAGTTTGCGGCGGACGCTTTTCGAGAATTTTTCTATCCCGATCATCTTGGCAGCTTTTTTGGGATCAATATTACAAATAACCGTGTTTCCCGTAAATTCAGAGGTTTGCTGGGTTAGAAGATCGATCGCCTCAACCCCCGTGACTGTTTTATCAGCAACTCGAAAATTCGTGACTTCCCGGTTGAGTAGTACCTGTCCCCCGTGGGCTTCAATAATCTTGACTAAGGAATTAATCACGCTCTCAAAATGTTGAGTGGGATAAAATGCCCCGGCTTGATAGCCCCGGAACAATGCAACCCAAGCATAGAAGGAAAGTTGATTGGGGGGCAGTAGAAAATCTGGCCATTGCAAAGCTAATAGGGTCTGGGCGGCTTGGGGTAGTTGGAATTTATCAAATACATCTTGCAGAGTG
>JANMHD010000596.1:0-19676 GCA_031374985.1 Coleofasciculaceae cyanobacterium OTE_70_metabat_329
CAAGGAATTTTCTGGTATATCCTCCCAGCTTTGCCAATTAATTTTTGCAGCTAGATCTAGATAGGAAGCTAATAGTTCTTGTTGGACTTGTCTCAACCCTTCAGCTTTTTCCACTATGCGATAATCTAAAGCCCCAAAAAATAATGGGTACTCCTGGTGCAAATACTGGAGAATGTCCCTTGCTAGTAATCCCTGCCCTGCCCCCATCTCCACTAAATGAAAAGGTGTAGGTCTGCCCATAACTTCCCACAGATCGGCAAATTTTTTGGCTAACAGTTCCCCAAAATCTGCCCCTAGGTGCGGGGAGGTGAAGAAATCCCCCCGATCGCCAATATTAACTCTGCCAGTGGCATAGTAACCCTCTTGGGGATGGTAGAGAGCCAAATCCATAAACTCAGCAAAAGTAATTCGCTGCTGAGGGTTTTGCTGAATCTGCTGTTGAATAATTTTAGAAATCATGGAAAATAATATTTTGTTAGGAATGTCCGCCGTTGAGGGACACTCTCGAAACTATTAGAAATCATTCGTGACAATCAATTGATTGAGAATTATGGCTAGGCGCTCAGCACTATCTACTACAGCAATTTGCTGCATGGCTTTAGTCATAACCCTCAGTTGCTCTGGAGATTTGATCAGCTCCATAATTTGATTTTCTAAAAAATTAGGAGTGAGGTCTGCTTGTTTGCAAACTAGGGCTGCCCCAGCTTGGGCAAAAATTTTGGCATTGTAAGCCTGATGATCTTCGGCAGCGTAAGGATAAGGGATCAACAGGGCGGGAGTTCCGGTGACAGCTAATTCAGTTAGGGAACCAGAACCAGCCCGACTAATAGCTAGGTCTGCTCGTTGGAGGAGGGCGGCCATCTGGTCAAAAAAGGGTAGTTGGAGGTATTGGGGATGCTGAAAACTTGTGGACTCGGGGTCTGTATCTCCGGTCAGATGAACAATCCAAGCTCCGGTAGCTAACCAAGCCGGGGCGCATTGCCGGACTAGTTTATTTATAGCGATCGCTCCTTGGGAGCCACCCATAACTACAATCAAGATTACTTCTTCAGGAATCGGCAGCAGCAGGGGTTGAGGAGAGCGAAAAGTAGACCGGACTGGAGTTCCGACGATCGTAGTTTTTCCTTCTGGTAAATATTTAGCTGCTGCCCCAAAACCTAAGGCCACAGTGTCACACAACCTACTACACCAACGGGTCACTTTTCCCGGAATTGCATTAGATTCGTGGAGAACTACAGATAAACCAAGAGATTTTGCCGCTACAATGGCTGGGGCAGCAATGTAGCCGCCTGTGGTAAATAAACCCACAAACTTGCCCTCTTTAAGTATCTGGCGGACTTGAAAAATAGCAGTAATCAATCCTGCTAAAATCTTCAGGGACTTTAAGCTAAACTTGCTTTGGAAACCACCTACAGGAATAGTATGAAGAGGGTACTGGGCTGGAACCAATTCTTGCTCTAAGCGATCGGGAACTCCCAGCCATTCAATTTGGTATTCTGGTAATTGTTCAGCTACTGCGATCGCCGGAAATAGATGCCCCCCGGTGCCACTAGCGGCAATTAACAGTTTCTTTGGTAAATTATTCATCTAGTATTTAGTCTAGGAAAATTCAAAATGCACAACTCTGCCCTATATTTTCGTAAATATTCTTTTCCTCGGTTAATGTTCCTACTCCTAGCCTTGAGTAGTAGTACTCTGGGGATTACTGCTCTAGCTAGCAGAAGTGTGTATGGAGAATCTTTACCCTCCCAACAGTTAAATATTCCTACGGAAAACTCCTTTAATCGCCTCCCAGAAGTTAGCTTGAGTGATGCTAGAGGAGCTATACCCCCAGAACTTAGTACAATTTTATCCCAAGTGGATGCGGCAGCCAATAGCCGTGATACTACTCAGTTAACTTTACTATACACAGGGGAGTTTACCAACTCTGACAATCTCAGTCGAGACAAAATGCTAGAAGCCCTCACTGCTCTATGGAAGCGCTACCCTACGCTTAATTATCGTACGGAAGTCAAATCTTGGGAATATCGAGCAGGGGGATTTATGGTGGAAACGGTGACTGATATTACAGGGACAACGGAACAAGACGGAACCACAACCAAGTTTCAATCCACAATTCGCTCTCGCCAAGTCATTAATAACCTGCGGATTGCTAACCAAGAAATATTGGCAGAAAAAACCCAAATAACTATTGGTAGCAACCCACCAACGGTCAGAATCAATCTTCCAGAACAGATCCGAGTAGGACAGCAGTATAATTTTGATGCGATCGTCCAAGAACCCCTAGGGGATGATCTAATCTTAGGGGCTGCCCTAGAAGAAGCTGTGACTCGCGATCGCTACTTAAATCCGGCAGACTTAGACCTAAACCTGCTTCAATCTGGGGGTATTTTCAAAATAGGCCGCGCTCCCCTACGCCCTGAACCTCGGTGGATTTCCGTAGTTCTAATTCGAGGAGGCGGTACAACTGTGATTACCCAGCGTTTACGAGTCGTAGATTAATTATCTGCAAAAACTAATGCTCAATTTCTAAGCTTAGTACATACTTTCCTAAACAAAGGGTTTCTGTCCATAGCTCATATTCTAGCCGCAGGTTAGTAGGAAGAGGATGCCCTTTAATATAAAGATTCCGAGTATAATTCCTTAAACGAAAAGACTCATACCCCATTAATTCATCATTCTGGAGCCAGTAACGACTAACCCCGTACATCCCCCGCTCCCAGAAATGGCGGTAACTTAATCTTCCGCCTCCCTGCATAGTCATTACTAGACGGTAGGGGGAAATTTCTAACCACAGCAAGCGGGGGCTGAGTTCAGGGTCAACAGAATTGTCCTCTAGATTCAGGGGTTCAGAAGTAGGCTCCCAGTTTGGGAGGTTAGAAGCACTTAGTAGTAGATGGAATCTCTCCTTATCTTTTTGATAGACTGTGGCGGCAGTTTCTACACTAGAGAAGAAACTAGAATCCTCCGCAGCAAGGGAGAGAGAAACAGGCAGACGATGATGCGTCAGCATAAAAATAAGTTTTTGCTATCAACAAATTCACTCTAACTTAGAATCTTGTGATCCGGATCATATTTGTTTGTAATTTTTAATATAAATAATTTGTGATCTGGATCTTGCTATTAATTCATGATTGTGGGTATAATAGTTAACGGTAGAACAAAAGAGCAATCCTCAGTAGCTCAGTGGTAGAGCGATCGACTGTTAATCGATTGGTCGCTGGTTCGAATCCGGCCTGGGGAGTTTAAAAATATATTTAGTTAGCCTGTGGTTGATTTATTTAACCGCAGGTTACCTTTTAGGGAAAACAGGAGAAAAAATGCCAAGCAAGCGGTACTTTTCCGTAGCTATTACAATAGTTATCCTGATCTTTCTAGGTAAAAATATTTATGAACACGGTCAGGGATTAGAAGCTATCTCCCTAAGCCCCCAAAGCTGGCTATTGCTGGGTGGGGCAACCCTAGTTACTCTGCTTGCTCACTGCTGGGCGGGTTGCATCTGGTGGCAGATCCTAAGATTTTTGTCCCAAGATTTGCCTTTGCAGCAGATCCTAGCAGTTTATCTAAAAACTAATATTGCTAAGTACCTCCCCGGTAATATTTGGCATTACTACGGGCGAGTTTGGGCTGTAACGAGGTACGGAGGGACAAAAACAGCGGCCACAATTAGTGTGCTTCTGGAACCTTTATTGATGGCGGCGGCGGCATTAACTATTGCACTTTTGGGGATACCTAAGTCTTTTTGGAGTTTAGCTTTGATGGGTTTAGGGGTAATTTTAGTTATTCTCCATCCCTTAGTGCTGAACTATTTTTTACAAATATTAGCAAAATTTAAATCTAGTTTTCAGACTAGTGATAAATCTCCAGCCAACCTTAAATCACAATCTCTAGAGCGAGAAAAACTAGACTCGTCAACACTTCCTATCACAATTTCCTCCCCATCTAAAACCCCTAGATTAATCAGAAAATATCCTGTATTTTTATATTTGGCAGAAATTGGTTTTCTACAACTAAGATTTTTGGGTTTTTGCTTAGTATTTGTAGCGATCGCTCCCCTACCTATTCTCGATTTACAATTTCTTTTTAGTGCCTTTAGCTTAGGATGGGTTGCTGGGTTAATAATTCCAATTCCCGCTGGGTTGGGGGTATTTGAAAGCACTATGTTAATTTTATTACAACCTCAAATTTCCCCCACTATTATTCTCTCTGTAGTTGGGCTATTTCGGTTGGTAAGTATTTTGGCAGAATTGGTCGGAGCGGGGCTAAGTTTAGGAAGCGATCGACAATTTATAAATACTCCAAAAAAATAACTCAGTTTAACTATCGGTTAAATCCCAATCTTCAGTTTCTTGGGTTTCTTGGGTTTCTTCAATTTCTGCAACTTTACTTTTATATCCTTTTAACTGAGAAAACAAACGATAAGTATCTAACGACTCTGTACCATTATTTTTTACCTTGACTAAACTATATTCTATGCTATCGGCATAAATAGCTGAAGTTATTTTAAATATTTCAAAGAAATTAATTACCCAAGCTGAATCTTCCACCGGTTGGCTCATATAATATTGAATCAATTTAGCAATTCTTTCCTCTAAATGAATACGAGAATTAGGACTAATAGACACTATTTTTAGTAACACAATCACGAGAGTAATAGTATTACCCTGAGATAGAAATAGAATAAATAAATACGATGGGTCTTTTCTATTTTCTGTAGTTAAATAGTCAATTAATCGATTACAAGTCCGTAGCAAGAGAAAATCATTGATGATTTCTTCATCTTTATCTGTAAACAATCCATCTAATTTTTCAGTTATTTTTTCATTAAACATCAATAGTGATTTATCTTTATCTACAGAAAAAATTAAGTATCTCTGTAGAGCTGGTTTGAAATCAAAATATTGAAGATTTTCCACCTGCTTTAAGAATAATCTACTGACATTATATTGTTTATGAGAATTAATTTGAATTACAATTTTTTTAACTAATCGAAGTACTCCATCTCCCAAAGCTGTAGGATTTTCTGGAACTTCTTCTTTAGGAATTACTGACTCCGATCGAGCAGTATACATAGCCAAGTCAAACTTGAATCTATTCTTGAGTTGTTGAGATAGGGCTTGAGCTGCTTCCCTCTGTTCAATAGGATTATTTACATCAGCATACTGGGGCACTAGTAAAAAAGACGTATAGCGATTACTCCAATGTTTATCTTCACCATCATCATGTCTAGAGGCAAACAATTTAAGTTCTTGATAATCTGGGCTTTTGACAAAATTAGTGATCCATGCTCGCATCCGGTTGAGAAGTCTAGAAACTGGATTTCTCAAGTTTTGTAAACCCTCTAAACTACTAATTAGTTCCCTAATATAAGCATAGCTTCTAGTAGTTTCCCAATTATTGATCAGAATATAGCAGGAGCGCTTTAAGGTTTCTCGAAAAATCTCTTCGTTATTATAGGTAATAATTTTTTGTAAAGAGTTAAAAGCGTTTGAACTGAGATTACTAGATTCTAAGGAAAAAAATAGGTGCTGAAACTCCAGCATTCCATTCTCTGGCGATCTCTCTTGCACAATTTGCAGCAAGAAGTTATAAATTATTTCTTGATTTTTCTGGAGGGTTGCTTCAGATTTATGCGAGCCAAGTCCTGTATTGTTGCTACTATCTTGAATAGAGCTATTTCCATCAACCATATTTCGTAACATTATCTTACTTTTAGGATATAGCTCAATACTAGATCAATCCCCAGAAACTGAAATATATTTACTCCTCAAAAAGGATTATTTCCGGAAATTGGTAGTTCTAAAAAGATACTAATTTTTTTAGTAAGGATGTTTCGTGCGGTGTGCAGGACATCCTTATTTCTTTAGCACTATCCGGAAATCAATCTATTTAGGCTGGATTCTAATTGCCTTATCACTACTAGAAAAGCTAAAGGATAAGCCAAACTCACCACAGAAATCTGCCACCAACACGAAAGTAGCTTGCTCTACAATAATGCCTTGGAGAAAGGGACGAGATGGCTTATCTTGATCGCCCACTGGATTACCTTCGACATCTTGGGGACGGTTCATATAGATATCCACCAAAGGAAATCCGGGAATTATGGGGGAGTCGGCGAGGTACTTAGGAGCAACATCCGATAAGAGATTGATAAACCGGACCGAGCCGCCCTTAAATTCTCCTAGTTTCACTCCTAGGGGAGTAATTAAATCCCGGAGCTTAGCGTAGGCACGGTTATTGGCTAGAATATAACCGACACTAATTTGCTGGGAACCGTAAAATATTCGACACTGGTTATTATTAGATGTTTGACCAATTTGGCTAACTTCTTTGCTGGGAGCGACATCCATAAATTGGCGAATTTTTCTCCTGAGGATTTCTCCCCCTTCGCCACCTCGATCGCTTGGTTTTACTTGCCAAAAGTCCCAGCGATCGGCTGTGCCACCAGGCCAGCCATCAGACCAAGACATGGGACCATAGTTTTCATGGGGCAAACCTCTAGCTCTGGCAGTTTCAAAGGAAACCCCAGTAGCACTTTTAGCCTGAGCAAGGGTGAAGTCTTTATTGGCTCCCGCTTCGGCATGAGTCAGTACTTTGGCTAGGCTAATATCAGTAGCCTTCCAGCCGATTTGTTTAGCTAAGGATGCTACTTCTCGGCACATATTATCTACTTGTATATCTGTGGGTGGGAAATCTTTCCAAGCTACGCCCCCCATGCAGGAGGTAGTGATACTCACAGCATTGCTATTCCGAGCGTAGGTATGACTAGTTAGAGGTTGGTCATAACCAGTTAGACGACGAATAGTACCATTGCCAAGGACTACTGTATGGTAGTGACCGGGGTCTGCCCAGTTGTAGTTAGTTCCTGTCCAGTGGAGATAGATTTTTCTGATAATTTGGCTCATAAGCTGCGATCGCCCTTGACTACATAGATTGAATAGATTAAACCTTGGTTAAGAATCAAAAAAATTAAGAAAGATAAATTATCTTTTATAGATATCCTACAACGGCTAGGCAAGACAGGTTAAGCAGTAAAGTCGCCAAACCACAAATATTTACAAGATATTTACTTAATCTAAAGACTTTGCCAGATCATTTAGGAAACTGTATTAGAAAAACTAACTATTAGAGACTAAGAATAGGTTATTATTTTAAGTTGTGGTATTGAATAGAAAATTCCTGACAAACCACCAACCCCATCTCGTGTATTAACTAAACTATGACTTCACAATCAACCAACTCTCAAAGAACTACTGCCTCTTTTTCTACCGAAGATTTTGCCAAAGCCCTGATCATGCATGACTACGACTTCAAACGAGGTCAAACCGTGCGGGGGATTATCCATACCCATGAAAGAGATGGGGCTTATGTGGACGTTGGTGGCAAGTCCCTAGCCTTTGTTCCTTTGGATGAGGCGGCTTTAGTCCCCATTCGAGACATTAGTTCCATTCTGCCCCTAGATGCAGAAATAGATTTTCTTATTATTCGGGAACAGAATGAAGAAGGGCAAGTGACCCTATCTCGCCGTCAGCTAGAATTACGTCTAGCTTGGGAACGCCTGTTAGAGATTCAGGCAAACAATGTCACTGTCCAAGTCCGGGTGACAGGATTTAACAAGGGCGGTGTGACTGTAGATGTGGAGTCTCTCCGAGGCTTTATTCCTCGATCGCATCTGACCCACCGGGATGAAATGGAATCCTTAGTGGGCAATACTATTACTGCTACTTTCCTAGAAGTTAACCCCAAAGAAAGTAAGCTGATTCTTTCTCAACGTCAGGCCAGCCATTCTGCTGCTCTCAGTCAACTCCAAGCCGGACAATTAGTCTTTGGTAAGGTGACAGGGGTTAGACCTTTTGGTGTATTTGTTGATCTAGAAGGAGTGACCGGTTTACTCCACATCAAGCAAGTTAGCCAAAAATTCATTGAAAATCTGCCCGGTATCTTTGAAACTGGACAAGAGCTAAAAGCAGTGATCATTGAAATTGATGATGTGAAAAAACGCATTTCTCTTTCTACTAGAATTCTGGAAAGCTACCCCGGCGAAATGCTAGAGAAGCGGGAAGAAATTATGGCAACCGCTGAAGCAAGACTACCTAAAGCCCAACAAAAGCTATTCGGCACTGCCCCAGTAGTAGAAGCAGTTACTGAACCGGCTCCAGTGGTAGATATTGCTGAGTCGGTACCCGTGGAAAAAGTTACAGAGCCTGCTGTTCCTGAACCAGTTGCTGTTCCTGAAGTAGTTGCTATTCCTGAAGTAGTTGCTGCATCTGAGGAACCAGTAGCTATTGACGAAGCTTCAGAACCTCCTTTGGACACTATTCCTGAAGCTACCCCCCTAGAAGTATAAATATAGGGTTTATGTAGTACTGGCAAGGGGCTTGAGTCCCTTGCTTTATAAGAAATCTTGAGCAATTCTTTGAGTTCTCGATTAGTCTCTCGAATATTTAAGAGTGTTTTAGTGTTAGCGATCGCTTTCCTGATTTTTAGTATTACTGGCCAACTGGGCAGAACTGAGTCAAGGGCGATCGCTAATTTTGTTAGGGATTCTATTACCACTTCTCCTGACCCTAGCCCTGATGCTCCAAATTCACCCCTTACCACCCCTAGAGTTCATCCTTTACCCTTTAACTTGGTACAGCTAGACCCTAACCCCAATGATGATAGCAGTACTTATTTTGCAGAAATTAAACCCACGCCCCTAGGTTATTTAGTTTGGTCACAGTTTCCTGTACGAATTTATCTAGATCAACCGCTAGACAGTCTCAGTATTTCTGAACAGGAGCGTTTTGCAAACTGGACTGGAGCAGTAGAACAATCTATTCAAGAATGGGGACAGTATTTACCTTTGGTGATCGGGACTCAGCTAGAATCAGCAGATATTGAGATTCGGCGATCGTTCCCTCCCCAAAGATCAACCCGCAACCCTACTACAGGAGTTATAGAAATTCCGAGAGCCGCCGCCGCCCAAACTCGCTACCAATTTTATCTCCAAACCCCAGAACGCAGATTAGCTCATCGCTTCATTATCTATCTCAGTCCTAATCAAACTCCAGAATACACTCTGGCCACTGCCCGCCACGAACTAGGTCATGCCCTAGGGATCTGGGGTCATAGCCCCCTAGAAACCGATGTCATGTATTTCTCTCAAGTCCGCACCCCACCGCCAATTTCTCCCAGAGATATCAATACCCTAAGAAGAATTTATCAACAACCTACTCAGCTAGGCTGGCCGGTAGAAGATAAATAAAAGAAATGACCCCCCTGCGATCGGCAGGGAATTTGACCCTTAAGAAAATCAAAAATATTTAACAATATAACAAAAAAACCATGATAAACCTATTAGATGAAACTCTCTCTATAGAATTGGCAAATCGTATCAAGAGTGACTCTAAAAATTGCTTTGAAAATGCTTACCAAGGAGTATTAGCAATGTCCCGACAGGGAGGCGATTCCAACAGTAAAATAACTTATGTTCAAGGTTTTTTAGTTATACCCGGAACACCTTATAAACCCCTTGAATATGGATGGATTGAACTAGAAAAGCAGATTATTGATCCCACCTTTCCCCACCTTGGTTATCTAGCTCAAGACCTTTATTACTTTCCCGCCCAGAGATTGACAGTGAAGCAACTCCAAATAATTCTGGAGGAGTCTCAAGAAGATTATCCAGAGGATGATCCCCTGCCAGTTTATGGTAAGCAGCCCTACGAATACTATGGTAATTCAATGTTGGGTGGGAGTGATTACCAAGCCGCCTATGAAATGGCAGTAGCCAAATGTCGGGAATTAAACCAACCCAAAAAAGGAACTAATTAAACTTATTCAATTGGAGAAATAATTGCACTACACTTTGCACCGTGAAATCATTCATTTTAATTTAGTCTAATTTAATGGTAAGGTGAGTGTAATTCATTGGTTTTAGTGGGGAACACCAATTAAAAGTAATGGGGAAAGATCGGTGAAAATCCGGCACTGTCCCGCAACTGTGATGAAACTATTATTAGTTTTTTAGTCAGAATGCCCATCAATGAAATCTACTCATAATAATTAAATCTGCGAGGCACAGATGACTCATTCAGCTCATATTCTTTTGGTTTGTACTACCTGTGCTAGCCAATATCAAGACAGAAAAAAAATCGGTGAAAGTGGTGGAGAGCGTCTCATTACTCAAATAGAAAATACTATGCAAGATTGGGAATTAAAATTAGAATTTTCTTTACAACCTGTGCAATGTTTAAGTACCTGTAGTCATGCCTGTGCGATCGCCTTTATGGCAGAAGATAAACTTACCTATCTATTTGGAGATTTACCTGTGGAGGAAACTCAAATTTCTCATACTGTTGCCACAGTTCTAGAATGTGCGGCTCAATATCATACCCATCCAGAAGGCTTATTATCTTATAAGGAACGTCCCGAATTACTAAAAAATAAAGTTATTGCCAGGATTCCCTCTCTAACTAAACTAGTTTAGATAAAACCAGGAACAAAAATTATGATGCGTCGAGATTTTGTTAATCGGGAAGAACTAGTTACTTACCTCAAGGAGCAATTTCCCCAAGTTCCTGATCGGCATGTAAGCAAAACTAAAGGCGGCCGAAAAGCGGCAGAGTTAGTTTTAGATAAAATTAATCCTGCCCGCTATGCCCAATCCCGTAACTTCTTGACCGGAGCTGTAACTCGTTTATCTCCCTACCTGCGCCATGGAGTATTAAATTTAGCTGAAGTCCGAGATTATGTATTTCAGCAGGTAGCAGACCCCCTAGAAGCAGAAAAGCTAATCACTGAACTAGGCTGGCGAGACTATTGGCAGCGGCTGTACATTAAGCTAGGTGAGGGAATCTGGCAAGACCAAGAAGAATATAAGACTGGTTATGTTGCCAAAGATTACAATTCTTTGCTACCCCAAGAAATTCAGCAGGGAACAACCGGAATGACCTGTATTGATAGTTTTAGTCAAGAACTCCGGGATACGGGTTATTTACACAATCATAGTCGGATGTGGTTAGCGGCCTATATCATTCATTGGCGGCGAATTAAGTGGCAAGCTGGGGCAAAATGGTTTTTAGAACACCTATTAGATGGGGATCCTGCCAGTAATAATCTCTCTTGGCAGTGGATTGCCAGCACTCTAAGCCATAAACCTTATTTCTTCAATCGAGAGAATCTCGATCGCTACACCAAGGGAATTTATTGTCGTCAATGCCCTTTAGCGGGGAAGTGTGATTTTGAAGGTAGTTATACTGACATTGAAGGGAGGTTATTTCCCAGAGTTGAAGGGACAAGGAAGGAAGGTAATAGTCAAAGTTGGCAGAGAGGTAAACCCACAAAGAAGTAATAAAAGAATTTTTTATCAGCCGATTGTAATCTCCTGTAGTATTAATTACCGAATAGCTTACTCCCAACACCTTGGAACATGATCCAAGAAAGGAAGAAGTTAACAATGAAAATTGCGAGTAAGGATGTAACTACGGCAGTTGTAGTCGATTGTCCGACTCCCTTAGCCCCCCCTTTGGTGGTTAGCCCCCAACTACAGCCGATGACGGCGATCATAAGGCCAAAACAAGCTGCTTTAATGGCTGCGGCAAATAAGTCTCCAGTTTTTAGGAGAGTCCGGGCAGATTCTTGGAAAGTTTCCACGGGAATATTGTAGAGAGCCGTAGAAATAAATAGCCCACCGGTGATGCCGGTAACGATCGAGATAATTGTCAGCAAGGGTAGCATCAGGCAGCATCCTAATACCCTAGGGATGACTAGGTAATCAATGGGATCAGTCCGCAGCATGATCAACGCATCAATTTGTTCAGTGACTTGCATGGTCCCAATTTCGGCGGCAAAGGCAGAACCAACTCGCCCCGCCAAAATTACGGCTGTTAGTACGGGGGCAAGTTCCCTAGTTAGGGCCAAAGCTAGTACACCACCCACTAAGTTAGTTGCCCCAAAGTTAATAAATTCCTTGGCTACTTGAATAGTAAATACCATGCCCACAAAAATTGCCGTAACTAGGGCAATAGTTAAAGACTCAGGACCTACGGCGGCCATCTGCTCCATCACATTCCGGCGGTGAATTTTCCCTCGCAGGAGGTGGACTATTACCTGCCCCCCCAAAAATATGGCCTCAATTAAGCGATCGAACCACCGCCGAAGATCAGAATCTACAGGCGGCAAAAGAGCTTTTACCAGCCAGAATGAGTTTATCCAATCGAACAAAAAACTAAGAGCAGAAATTATTTTTTCCATAAGTAGATAGTTTACTTTCTTGCTTAGTTAAAGCTGTTCTAGGTGGCATATATAGGGGCAAAATTACTTACCATCGGGTGCTTCAATGCGGAATCTCTCCACGGAAGTGAGGAGGTCACGAGCCACACTCACTAGGTTTTGTAGGGAGCCAGAGACTCGCTGTGCTTCTTGAGAAGTTTCTTGAGCTGTGAGTTCCACCGATTGCATAACTTGAGTTACAGCACGAGAAGTGAGGGTTTGCTCTACGGTGTCGGCGGTGATCGATCGCACCAGAGCATCAATACGGTTGGATACTTGGATAATATCTTCTAGAGCGCGTTTGGCCTGTTCTGCCCGTTTGGTTCCTTCAATAACCTGAGTTACCCCCTCTTCCATTGCTGTCATTACAGAGCTAGTTTCACTCTGAATCTGCAACACGATCTGTTCAATTTCTCGCAGGGATTTGGCTGATCTATCTGCCAACTGGCGGACTTCATCTGCTACGATCGCAAACCCCTTCCCAGCTTCCCCTGCCCGGGCTGCTTCAATACTGGCATTTAAAGCTAACAGGTTAGTCCGAGAAGCAATCGCTGAAATTGCCGCTACAATCTTAGAAATTTCCTGAGAAGATTCCGCCAAGCGTTTTACCTTCCGGGTAGTTTCGGCTACGGTTTCCCGAATCTGGAGGATCCCGGCCACTGTTCTTTCTACCGCTTCCCCGCCTTTCAGGGCTGTAGTTGAAGCTGTCCGAGCCACTTCCTCCGCTTCTCTGGCACTTTCTGCCACCCGTTGAATAGAATCAGTCATCACCTTGACCGAGTTGAGGGTGACAGCTAATTCTTCTGCTTGCCGGAGGGCATCACTAGAGAGCGATCGAGCAAAAGACTCATTATCATTTGCCCCCTTGGTCACTTGTCGGGCTGCCCTAGTCACCTGTTGGACAATTTCCCGGAGGTTTTGAATAGTCAAGTTAAAGGAATCCGCCACTGCCCCTAAAACATCTGCTGTCACCTCGGCTTGGACAGTTAAATCTCCCCTAGCAGCCCCTTCCACATCATCCAGAAGGCGAATTACTTGTCGTTGTAGATCTTCCTTGGCCTGTTCTTGCTCTGCGGCTTTGCGTTGGGCTTCGCTAGTTGTCGTCAGAATCACTCGTGACATTTGGTTAAATCCCATTGCTAACTTACCAAACTCATCCTCTGAGAACACTGTGGCTGTAGCACTAAGATTTCCTTGAGATACCGCCTCAAATTGCGCTTGGAGGTTGTCGGTCGATCGCCTAATTTGCCTACCAGTCATTTGGCCCAGAAACCAAGCCGTCCCAAAGCTGGCTACTCCTGCTGCCAAGGTCATTAAACCTCCAGTCAGGCGCAGATGGGGAACCACTACTTCTCTTCCTTCTGGCGGAGCAGTGCTGGCAGCCCCAAAACTCACGATCGCTACAGCCACCGCCGAAACAATCCCCGTAGCAGCAGCCACGATCCATTGTTTTTTATAGAGAGGAGCATTCTCCATCGGTGCAAGAAAACCCTGATCTACCATCACCAAGGGGCTTTCAGTTCCAGTAGATTCTAGAGCAAAGGTAGGTAGCTGTTCATCAGCCCCCATACTAAATATCTCTTCCTCAGAACTAATTTTGCTTCCAGCCGAGACATCCTGATCAAAACTACTAGATTTTGTTCCCCCACTACTGATATAGCCAAAGTTCATACTCCCCGGCTCAGAGGAGAGATTATCTGAGTCTTCCATATCAAAGTTAGAAATAGCACTCAGATCATCATCAGCCCCAAAAACATCAAACTCTTCTAGAAAATCTGAAGTCATGGGTTCTGAAGAAAGTTCCCCAGACATATCATCTAAACTAAAATCTTCATTGGCTCTGCTAGTGTAACTATTACTACCTCCAGCGCTAAAATTTCTGCCTGGATTGCCATAGGTAGACTCAACTGAACTGTTTAAGCCGTTTTCCCTTGATTGCATATAATTTTGGGCATAACTATTAAAATGTCCACTAAAATCCTCCCCACTCATCAAAAGAGTTTCTTCTTCTACCTCAGGATATCCATCAAAATCCCCTAGGGGTTCATCTAGATTATCTTGATCACTAAATAGATCAGAACGATTTTCCGAAGCAGAGATACCACCGACGTTATTATTTGTATTATCTAGATAGTTATTGTTATTCATGCCCCGCAGAGGCTCATGCATAGACGGGGAGGCATTTTGACTTTTAATTTCTCCACTGGGCTGCATTAAAAATGTTTCTGGATAGTCTTCTTCCATCTCAGTAAATAAGGCAGGATTATCTGGCTCAAAGGACTCTTCTTGGTATCGCCTAAAAATATCATCTCCCGAACTTTCTGATATGCCGAAGGTTTCTTGTTCACTAGTTGAAAAGCTAAAAGGGTCGTCAGTTCCCAGTTCATCTAGGGAAGGATCATTAAATTGGTCAAAGGGAGAATTGCTATTAGAGGGCGAAAAATCGTCACTAAATTGATCAAAATCAGCATCAAATTGAGCAAAGGGAGAATCAGCGATCGCTTCAGCGTTGCGGGGCAATATCGCTTCTGGCTGAGCAATAAAGTTTGTGGCATCAGCAACAGAAAAATTCTGGAAAGAATCACCATGCTCCGAAGCAAAATCATTAGCAAAATCATTTAAGGCGGGATCGCTAAAATCCTCTAGCTCATGGCTAGAATCAAATTCTTCATAACTAGCCATATTTCCATCTTCCACGCTGCCATTAGCGGCCGAGATGGCGTACTCTATACCACTATTAGCATAGTCAATAAAGTCTTGACTGGGTTCGAGGTCTAGGACTGTCTGATATTGAGATTGAGCTAGGTCGTACTGCTGGAGTCCGTAGCAATAGATATGTCCCCGGAGTAACGCCGCACTAGGGTCTTGAGGATATTCTTGGACTAGTCCATCAATGATTTTGGCGGCGGATTCGTAGTCGCCCTGCATGTAGGCTTTTTCAGCCTGCCCATAAATTTGTGTGAAGTTTTTACCTAATGCCATTTGCCATCTCCCTTAACCATGAGGACTTTGCCTTAACCAATATTTATGCTACTTAACTTGTTTCTTAAATTTATACTTCTTAAATTTATATTAGATATAGGGATTAAAGATAAATATTAGTTTTATGCTCCCCATCTTGCCGATCGAAGAATTGCTACATGGTCTAATAATCTCAGTAATTGTTCTGGCTCTTCTTCTAGGCTCCATTCTCCCCGGAGGAAAGGTGCCATATTATCAGGAACACTAGTAATGGGCTGTAGTTTTTCCGGGTCTAGCCAGCCCATCTGTCCTAGACGATCGATCGCTAAACCCATCATAGTATCTTGGTCTTCCACAGCAACTACGTAAATTTCGGCTCGATCGGTATTTAAGGGAGTTGCATCTCCTAGAAATTGTCCCAGATCGGAAACCCAAATAATTCGCCCTCGAATATTTAGTGTACCTAAAAGTAAGGGTGAGGCGTTAGGAATGGGAGTAATTCGATCGGGACTGGGGGAGAGAACTTCTCGGATACCATTGGCTGGCAGAGCAAATTCATTGCCACTGGGGACGTAAAACCGTAAATGTAGCTCACCTTCCGGGCTTTCTAGTTCCTGAAACTCTGCTTGGTCTTGGTCATTGTTAGTTAAAAAATCTAAGTTATCTGCCATACCAAATTCCTATGTCCACTTAACTAATCTTGCTTAATCTAAAAGTTAAACCCGTAATAGCTGTTTGACAGTGCCAATTAATTCTGTAGGTTGAAAAGGCTTGGCAATGTAGGCATCAGCCCCCTGTTTCATGCCCCAGTAGCGATCGAACTCTTCACCCTTAGAAGAACACATCACCACTGGCACATTTTGAGTTTTGGGGTCAGACTTGATCCGCCGACAGACCTCATAACCATTCATTCGGGGCATAACAATATCTAATACCACCACGTCTGGAGAAATGCTAATCAGTTGGTCGATCGCATCCTGCCCGTCTACCGCCACAATTACGTTTAGCCCGGTTCCCTTAAGGAGATCTGAGATTAATTCCCTCTGGGTGATGCTATCTTCTACTACCAAAACTGTACTCATAACTCCTTCCCTGACAAAATTTTCCCTGTTTTACACTAAAAGCCCTAATTGCTCGTGCCTTACGGTGACTAGCAACTAATAAGGCTGATCTCATGATGGTATTAATAACATCTATATTACCCAGATCAGGAACTTCTGATTTTTCTTTAACTATACCCCTATTCCTCGCTCTACATTACTAATTCTCTGGTTTATTAGTTCTTTATTGCCTTTGACTGCCTTTTATAAATGTCTCAAAGCATCATTTGCTCGACGAAGTTGGTGGATATTTCCCCAGCCCGGAAGTGGGGATTATCCATAATTTTTTGATGGAAGCCAATGGTGGTAGGCAATCCAGTGATGGCACACTCCCGCAAAGCCCGTTTCATCCGCTTAATTGCTTCTTCCCGGGTAGCTCCCCAGACAATTAGTTTGCCAATTAAGGAATCATAATAGGCCGGAATCTCATAGTCCGTGTATACGTGGGAATCCATCCGGACTCCAAAACCTCCTGGTGGTAGATAGCCGCTGATTTTTCCCGGTTGGGGACGAAAGTTGTGATCGGGGTCTTCGGCATTGATGCGGCATTCGATCGCATGACCATAAAGTTGGACTTGTTTTTGGTTGAGGCGGAGCTTTTCTCCTTGGGCAATGCGAATTTGTTCAGCGATTAGATCTAAACCTGTGATCATCTCGGTAACGGGATGCTCTACTTGGATCCGGGTATTCATTTCCATAAAGTAGAAATTACCTTGGCGATCGACCAAAAACTCTACTGTTCCCGCTCCGACATAATTAATAGATTTCGCCGCCATGACCGCTGCCTGTCCCATTTTCTCCCGGAGCTTCGGGGTAAGGACAGCACTAGGAGCTTCTTCCAAAAGTTTTTGGTGGCGGCGCTGGATGGAACAATCCCGTTCCCCTAGATGGATTACATTGCCATAACTATCTGCAAGAATTTGAAATTCAATATGGCGGGGTTGGTCAACAAATTTTTCTAGATAAACCCCCCCATTTCCAAAGGCAGCTTCAGCTTCCCCTTGGGCGGCTTGAAAAAGGCGAATCAGGTCTGTTTCTTCCTTGACTAGGCGCATTCCCCGTCCCCCGCCCCCGGCGGTAGCTTTAATCATGACGGGATAACCAATTTTGCGGGCGATCGCCACTACTGCTTCTTCCGATTCCACTAAGCCATCACTGCCGGGAATTGTCGGGACTCTGGCTTTCTGCATGGTTTCCTTGGCAGTAGATTTATCTCCCATTGCTTGAATTGCTTGGGGACTAGCCCCAATGAAAGTGATCTGGTGGTCGGCACATATTTCAGAAAATCTAGCATTCTCCGCCAGAAACCCATAGCCCGGATGAATGGCGGAGGCGTTGTGGGTCAAGGCAGCAGAAATAATATTGGGAATATTTAGATAACTTTTACTACTCGGAGCTTCCCCAATACATACGGCTTCGTCTGCCAGTTGCACGTGGAGGGCGTGGCGATCGATTGTCGAGTGAACGGCTACCGTAGCAATCCCCATTTCTTCACAGGTACGTAAAATTCTTAGGGCAATTTCCCCCCGATTCGCAATTAAAACCTTGTCAAATGCCATACTTAGTCGTTAAAAATAATTTATTGAATAAATTTAATAGATTTTTATCAGCAATTTTCTAGCCGTATCTAATATTAGACGTTTGTATAGCCCGATAAATTCTTTTTGCTTCTTTTCTAGGAAAAAGCTCATCACCCTATGACCTTCAAAAAATGCATATTTCTTTCATGCTGCTATTAATTTCGCAATTTTTGTCAGCAACCTCATTACTCTGTGTGGGATCTCACTAAGAGCCGTAGCAATATAGATATAATATTGCCTATATTTGTTGTCTTGTAGGCGAAGTAATTGTGTAGGCAAAAATTAGGATGGGAGCTGCGATCGATGAGAAAGCTTAGGGTGAGTTTAGGAAGATTTGCTTTGGTCATGGGAATACTGGTTTCTGTACCCCAGATGATCATAACTCCCTCAGTGTTGGCTCAAGGTCAAGGGATTCAAGAAGCCTTAAGACTAGTCAGGGAAGGTGAACAACTCCGTCTGCAAGGTACGAGGGAGTCTTTTCAGCAAGCCCTAGATAAGTTTCAGCGGGCTTTGGTTTTGGTGCGGGCAGCCCGCGATCGTACGGGAGAATTTTCCATATTAGATAATATCGGGCTAGTGTACAGCAATTTAGGGCAGTCACAACAGGCTCTGAATTACCATCAGCAAGCTTTGACTATTAATAGATCTGTAGGGAATCGTCGTGGAGAAGGGACTATCCTGAATAATCTTGCTCTAGCCTACAGTGCTTTAAGGCAGGTAGAGACAGCTTTGGATTACTTTCAACAAGCTTTAGTTATTGCTAGAGAAGTTGGAGATCGGCGGGGAGAGGCAACCACCTTAACTAACCTTGGTGGAACCTACCGCACTTTAGGGCAGTTACCACAAGCCTTGGATTATTTGCAACAAGCTTTAGCGATTAATAGAGAGGTGGGCGATCGACGGGGAGAAGTAATTATTTTAAACAATATTGGTGGGGTATATAGAGATCTAAATCAGTTTCCCCAAGCACTAGAGCAACACCAGCAGGCCTTATTGATTACTAGAGAACTAAGCGATCGCCGGATACAAGCATACACATTGAATCATATTGGTGTTGCTTACAGTTACATGAGGGAAGCACAACCAGCCTTAGATCACTTTCAACAAGCCTTGTCAATTTTTAGGACGATCGGCGATCGCAATGGGGAAGCCACTGTCCAGAGAAATATTAGTCTATTAAACGGCAATCAATAAGAGATTACTTACCAATTAATTTAACAGTCCCAATTCCCCCTAAATACAGCGCAATTACTGCTCCACTCAGCAAGCTCTGGGTGAGGGGATCGGTAGAAGGAGTCAGGACAGCACCGAGGATTGTGGCTCCTAGCAGGACGTATTTCCAGCCAGAAAGCATTTTGTCGCTGGAGACTACTCCTAAAAAGGCTAGTAATATCTGAATAATGGGAATCTGGAAGGCTAGACCTGTACTAAACATGAGGAGCAGGACAAACTCGAAGTAGCGATCAATTGACCAGATCTGCTCAACTACGTTTTCCCCGTAGTTAATAAAGAAATTCAAGGCGGCGGGAATCAGGGCAATATAGGCAAAACCCAATCCAAATAGGAATAATACACTAGAGCCAATCACCACGGGGCCGATAAACTGCCGTTCTTTTTTGGTTAAGCCGGGCAGAACAAACTGAATAGTTTGGTACAACAAAAAGGGACTAGCTAAAACCAAGCCACTATAGCCAGCAACTTTGATAGAAACAAAAAAGTACTCCCCCGGAGCTAGTTGCAGAAATTTCACTCCTTGGGCGGGGACTTCCAACAGTTGGAC
>JANMHD010000008.1:0-5455 GCA_031374985.1 Coleofasciculaceae cyanobacterium OTE_70_metabat_329
GATCCGATAAACCTAATTCCCGTGCTGCGGTACTAAAAACACTAACTCGGCAGACCCGTTCTAAGATTTCTACCCAGTTCCGAGGGAAACAAGTATCACCCCAACGAGCCATCTGCACCATGTGCCATAGGTGTTCTGTCCGACTTGGACGGTTTACCCCATCGCCAAAGAATATATGGTGGGCATACTCTCGCATGGGCTGATCAAGATTACAACTGCCGTCGTTAGGATCTCCAATCTGCACATACTCAGGGTTAGTGCTGACATATTCTCGCCCAGCGGTGATCTGCCGGACTTCTTCAGCATTAGCCGGATCTGCACAGAATTGGCAGGCTTCTAGAAGAGCCTTAGTTAAAGCAATATGGGTATTCGGATAGGCGATCGCCCATTCTTCCCGCACTCCCAGAACTTTTCCCGGATGACCAGGCCAAATTTCCAAATCTGTAGCTACAGTAAAGCCTGCTCCCTCGATCGCCGTCCGCAAGTTCCAAGGCTCCCCAACGCAAAAACCATCAATACTTCCCGCTTGTAAATCCACCAGCATTTGGGCAGGGGGAATAATTTTTAGGTCTACATCTCGATCGGGGTCAATGCCCCCGGAGGCTAACCAGTAGCGCAGGAGCAGATTGTGCATGGAAGAGGGATGTACCATCGCCATCCGGTGTTGCTGTTCTGGAGACTCTTGGAGCATTTTCTTGAAATCTGCCAAGGTATAGATGCCTTGATCATAGAAACGTTTGGCTAAAGTAATGGCATTGCCATTCCGAGTCATGGTCAAGGAGCTCACTACGGGAGTGGGGCGGTTCTCGTTACCCCCAGTGGTTAACCAGAGGGGCATTCCCGAAGGCATCTGAGCCGCATCTAAAAATCCCCCGGTCATCCCATCGACAATCCCTCGCCAACTGGTTTCTCGGACTAGGTTGACTTCATCTAAGCCATGCTTGGTAAAAAAGCCCTTTTCCTTAGCCACCGCAAGGGGAGCGCAGGCAGTGAGGGGAACAAAACCGATTTCCAGATTAATCTTTTCTAAACCGTGGCGGGCGACAACTCCTTTCTTCAGGGCTTGGAGTTTCTTCACTCGTTTTTGTTGGTTTAAGAAATAGATAATTTCACTCCGTAGACTGTAGTAGCTGGGGTGGTTCACTACTTCCATCCGTTTCCGGGGGCGGGGAATATCTACTTCGAGAATGCCGCCGATTTTGGAGCCGGGGCCATTCGTGAGCATCACAATGCGATCGGACAATAACACCGCCTCATCTACATCATGAGTCACCATGATGGCGGTAACATGGCTTTCTTCGCAAATTCGCATTAATTGCTCCTGCATATTTCCCCTAGTCAAAGCATCTAAAGCTCCAAAGGGTTCATCTAACAGAAGTAACTTAGGGCGGAGAGATAAGGCACGGGCGATCGCTACCCGTTGTTTCATTCCCCCCGAAAGTTGCCCCGGTTGCTTATCTGCCGCATGGCGTAACCCAACCATATCAATGCTTTCCTCAATGATTGCCCGGCGTTCTGCCTTGGGCAAATTACTCATCACTTCATCCACACCGAGGGCAATATTTTCTCGTACAGTCATCCAAGGCAGCAGGGAATAGTTTTGGAAAACCACCATGCGATCGGGTCCTGGCCGGGTAATTTTTTGCCCATCTAGCAATACCATCCCATCCGAGGGCAAATCTAGCCCCGCTACCATATTCAGAAGAGTAGATTTACCACAGCCAGAATGACCAATCAAGGAGATAAATTCTCCCTTTTTGATATCTAGATTAATTCCTGTCAGGGCAACATACTGTTGACCGTTGGCTAAATTAAAGGTTTTACCTACCTGTTCAACTTCAACAAAATTAGTCATGACAATTATCCTAGGATTTAGCTAATGCTTGAAACTTGGGTTGATGGTAGTTATCAGTAATGATTAATAAAAAACCCTCAACACTTGTTTTTTTGTACTTCCTTAGCGGGAAGAAATTTACACAGAAAGCCGGAGCAACTTGGTAATGGTTGGTGAGTAAAAAATTAAGATAATAAATAATTGGGAGTTACTAAAAATAATGATCAGAGACAGTAGATCATCACTCATTACCAAGTCGCTATGACAATTTTCTTTAGACTTGCTATTTCTGCTCTTCTGGCACGATCAAGGTAGAAATAAACCCAATCAATCGATCAAGAATCAAACCCACTCCACCAATGTAGAAAAGAGCAATAATAATCTCACTGACAAAGTTATTTTGGTAAGCATCCCAGATGAAGAAACCAATCCCTGTCACCCCAGACATCACAATTTCCGCAGCGATAATTGCTAACCAAGATAGACCGACAGCAATTCTTAAACCAGTAAAAATATAAGGTAGGGCAGCCGGTAAAAGAATTTTAGTAAAGTACTTTTGTTTGGATAACTTTAGTACTTTGGCTACGTTGTTATAGTCTTGGGGAATTTGTTGTACTCCTACAGCGGTGTTAATTAAAATCGGCCACACGGCAGTAATAAAAATTACAAACAATGCTGCTGGTTCATTCTGGCGTAGTGCTGCCAAAGAAATAGGCACCCAAGCCAAGGGCGGTACTGTCCGCAGGAATTGGAAAATGGGGTCAAGTGCCTTGTGCATAGTCACGCTGACTCCAGTGATAATCCCTACAGCTATCCCGACGATCGCAGCTAGGGTATAACCGATCGCTACCCGTTGCAGACTAGCAAGAACTTGCCAAAATAGTCCTTTATTAGCTCCTTGGACAAAAAACGGATCGATTAAGCGCACTCCATTACGCTCAGTAAAGCTGTCTTCCAAAACTTTGAGTGGACCGGGAAAGCTCTCAGTAGAAAATAATTGCCAGATAATACAGAAAATCAATACAGCCACAATGGGTGGAATAATATTACTGCCGTATTTATCCCAAATTTCTTGGAAATTTATACCAGTATTGCGTTTAGTTGCATTTGCGGTCATGGAATGGAACTCCTCTTCTGAATTTAGTTAGATTAAGTACAACTCTTGTCCCCCCCTTTTGAAGGGGGGGGGTTAGGGGGGATATTTAGATTTTCACTTTCTTTACTTTCAGTCCTTTTAGATAGGCTGTAGTATCGTTGGGGTCAAATTTAGTCCCATCAAAGAAGGTTTCCACGCCTCTAGAGGTTTCCTTAGGAATATCGGTTACTCCCAAGCCTTTAGCTGCTTCTTTCCACAAATCTTCACGGTTGACCTTATCGACGATCGCTTTAATATCCGTAGTATCAGGAATCATGCCCCAGCGAATATTTTCTGCTAAGAACCAAAGATCATGGCTCTTGTAGGGATAAGAAACAGAACCCTTACCATCCTTCCAGAACAAAGGACCTTTTGTGCGATCGCTAATAGCAGATTTCCCATCGCCCATTTCATATTTCCCTTCTAAGGGGGGAAGCAGAATTTTATCAGCAACATTCAGATATTCCCTGCCAGAGAGAATCTTAGATAGTTCTGCGAGATTAGCAGGTTGATCACACCATTGTTGAGCTTCCATAATTGCTCTCAGTACAGCCTTGGTAGCATTGGGGTTTTTATCCACCCAGTCTGCTCTAATAGCCAGATATTCCTCTGGATGACCAGGCCAAATTTCTGAGGTTAGGGCAGCCATAAAGCCAATATTGTCGGCTAAAATCCGGTAAGGCCAAGGGTCGCCCGTACTAAAGCCATCCATAGTGCCAGATTTCATGTTGGCAACGGTTTGGGCCGCAGGTACCACAATAAGTTTCACATCTTCATCAGGGTTAATGCCCCCCGCCGCTAACCAGTAGCGCAGCCATAATTCTTGGTTGGCCGCTGGGAAGGTATAGGCAGCAGTGAAAGGAGTTCCAGTGGCTTTGAGTTTGTCAATGTGCGCTCTAGCTTTGGACATATCTAAGCCAACGCCTTGACCGATATGGCTAATATTGCCCGCTGCTCTTTGGTTAGCGATCGCAATTCCATTTCCTTGGGTAGAAGTTTGCAACAGCACGTACATAGGCAGCTTTGTTTTGCCTTTGGTGATTAGACCTTCTGAGATCAGGTGGGGCATAGGCATCTGCCATTGACCACCATCAATCCCGCCACCAGCCGCTCCAATTTCGACGTTATCCCGTGCGGCTCCCCAAGAAGCCTGTTTCATCACCTTGACATCAGTCATCCCATGTTTCTTAAAAAAGCCTTTTTCTTGGGCAATGATCAAAGGAGCTGCTTCAAAAATAGGAATATAACCTAAACGAAGGGTGGTGGTTTCTGGGCCACTACCGCCGCTAACATTAGCTGCTGGACTACCACCGGGACTGGCGGCAGGAGAAGCAGTAGTGGAAGTGGGCGTAGAGGCACAACTTTTTAAAACAACAGAGCCGATCGCTGAAGCGCTAGCCGTTAACAAAAACTTCCGACGTGAAAGTTGATCAGTAATTTTTTCCATAGAAACCCTACAACAAATTTATTTATTCTCAGTTAGCTTACAGGTTCTCGGCTAAAGTTATTCGTTCTGATTCGGTGATCATTAAAATAATATTAAATTGTATCTATAGGCAAAAACAGAGGTTCCTGATACAAAACTTTACATTTGCACTCATAAACTAATAGTTACCATAGGTAAAACCTTGTTAAAATTGAATCGGTTCTTCTACAAACGCAAATTTATTTTAGACAAGAATTATAAAAACCTTATATAGCAAGGATTATCATCACAAAGCCGGTCCGTAGTAAACAGTTACTTCTGAGATAAGAAATAGATATTTAATAAATCAAAAAAACTAACATATAAGAGTTAATTAATATCTAAATCACTAATTTATATGTTGTTTTTATAAACCAACTCGACTTTTCTGAGAGAGAAACTTTGATAGATGTTGTTGTTATAGATGGTTACTATAACAATCATAAATAATACAAGAGGATCCAATGCCACAGAACTCTTATCTAGACAAATCTATTCTTTGACTGGTGCGTTGGTAGGACGGAAGGAGTGATGATGGCTGGGGTGATAAAGCTTTGATCTAGTTACTGTTGAATCGCTTGGATCGCTATCTCGTTTATCGTCCCTTTCTTGGAGAGCAGGGCTAATTATATAAATAGTATTACGGATAAATTTTTCCCGGATGGTAATTTCTGCCATTTCATTTAATGTTCCTCGGTGGATTTGTTCTTCTGGCCAGCTAAGACAAAAACAAACAGCGATCGGTGTATCTGGGGGATAGTGTTCTAATAATTTTTCTTGGGCAGCAGCTACATGGCTGGCACTAAGATAAAGACACAAACTAGCTTGATGGGCAGCTAAACTTGCCAACTCTTCCGTAGCAGGGACGGCGGAAGCTCGGCCACTAATGCGAGTAAGAATAATGCTTTGCACCACACCGGGAACGGTTAACTCTACTCCTAATTTAGCTGCCGCTGCCTGAAAAGCACCGATACCGGGGACTAGTTCAAAGGGAATATTGGCGGTGATTAAGGAATGAATC
>JANMHD010000023.1:0-2320 GCA_031374985.1 Coleofasciculaceae cyanobacterium OTE_70_metabat_329
CTGCCTAATGCCTTTGGACTATACGATATGTACGGGAATGTCTACGAATGGTGTGAGGATGATTGGCATGGGAATTATGAAGGTGCACCTAGTGACGGAAGAACATGGACGGACAATAATGATAATTGTTCTCAGGCAGAGAAGCTGCTGCGTGGTGGTTCGTGGCTCGGCAATGCTAGGTATTGTCGGTCTGCTTGTCGTCGCAGTCGTTATGCCCGCGATCAGGGCAGCAGCATCGGGTTTCGGGTTGTGTGCGTTCTTCAGTGAGGACTTCCCTTCTCTACACTTTTGCCCTTTAGCCCTTTACCCTTGAACCCTTCTTAATTACCCCTTCGCCTCTGGCGTTGGCACTAGCCTCACGGAGTGAATCATTTTTTTAGACCAAAGGCACTTCAAAAGTGGAAAATCTAACCCAAATCTTCCCTCAACCCAAAAGCTCTCAAAAGTTTTAAGCCACACCATAACCCGTATAGGGTCTTTTGTAGGGAGGATGCAATCCTAGGACAATATCTTCCTTGGGAATCCCAAATTCTAGCAACTCCTGCCCCACATCAATATCCGTTGTGTTTTGCTGTAGCCAGATTTTACCGTCTTTGATATCAAAGTGAAGAACAGTATAATAGACACGTTTTAAGCCTTTCCAGCCAACCCGCATGAGTTGATAGCGATCGTGCTTATAAGTTACAGGATAATTGTTGAACTTGCTCTAGGGAGAGTCCAGTAAGTTGAGCAGTTAAATCTACAGAAAGACCCGATCGCAGCATATTTAGAGCGATTTGATTAGCAGTCTCAGCCTTGCCCTCAGCTTTGCCCTCAGCCTTACCCTCAGCCTTACCCTCAGCCTTACCCTCAGCCTTGCCCTCTAGAAGAATTTCTTGATACGTCACTGATTCTTTCATGATTTCCCTCTTCAGTAATCTTTGCAATATTTCCTTTTCTAATGCTAACCCAGAAATAACGTAAGTAGCCGCCGCCAGATTTGCTTGGATTTCTTTATCAGTAATTGCTTCAATTTGTTGGGCGACTTGCTGTAGCTCTTCCTCTGGATTATTAGTTTGGCACAAGGCGACAAAAGGTAATAGCCCTTGATATTGTTTCAAGGTTTCAGGAGATTGTTCCCAGATTCTAATGATTTGGAATTGGTGGGTAGTTGTCTCTGAGGTATAGCTAGTTTGCTTTGCTAGGGGGGAATTGGTAGGTCTGAGATAAATTATAACTTGATAAATTTTCTTGTTAGGAAATTTACGTCGCAACCTAATCCAGTAATCCAGCATCCGCAATGCCATGTTTTCATCAGTGGTGGTTTGAAATTCTATATGCAGGATAATTTCTGCGGATGTCAAGAATATCAAGGAATCAGCCCGAATTGGTTCAGCAGAGAGTTCTGATGGCTTGAGTTCCGTCAGAGGAATCGGTTCTCCTAGAATCCAACTGGCGAAGTCAGCAGGAAATTTCTCGGCTAAGAATTTGCAGGTGTTGTCAAACATTTTGAGATTCTATCATTACCTGCTAAAGCGTTTTATAATCTTAAAGTTCACTCTTCATAATCTAACCATGACTGCCCTGCGCCCCCATCAAAAAGCTAAAGCTCTGAAACCCTCTAGCCGTCGTCCTGCCAAGGAATTGTGTAGTGAATGTGGTCTTTGCGATACCTACTATATTCACTACGTCAAAGAAGCTTGTGCCTTTATTAATCAGCAGATTCCCCAGCTAGAAGAGCAGAGCCACGGTCGATCGCGCGATCTAGAGCAACCTAATGATGTGTACTTTGGAGTGCATCAGGAGATGATGGCAGCGCAAAAGTTGGAACCAATTCCGGGAGCGCAGTGGACAGGGATCGTGAGTTCGATCGCCATTGAGATGTTGCACCAAGGTTTAGTGGAAGGGGTGGTGTGTGTGCAGAATACCCAGAGCGATCGCTTCCAACCCATGCCAATTATTGCCCGGACTGCCGAAGAAATTCTGGCGGCGAGGGTAAATAAACCAACTCTTTCTCCAAATTTATCAATTCTTGAACAGGTAGAAAAATCAGGGATGAAACGCCTGCTGGTAATTGGGGTAGGTTGCCAAATTCAAGCATTACGAGCAGTAGAAAAGCAATTAGGCTTAGAAAAACTCTACGTGCTGGGGACTCCCTGTGTGGATAATGTCACTCGCGCTGGGTTACAGAAATTTCTCGATACCACTAGTCGATCGCCCGCCACGGTAGTTAGCTATGAATTTATGCAAGATTTCCAAGTCCACTTCAAGCACGAAGACGGCTCAGAGGAAAAAGTCCCCTTCTTTGGGCTAAAAACGAACCAACTCAAGGATGTGTTTG
>JANMHD010000061.1:0-1737 GCA_031374985.1 Coleofasciculaceae cyanobacterium OTE_70_metabat_329
TCCTTTTCAAAGAGTTAAAGAAAAAGTTAAGCCTGAGAGAGATATTAATAAGAGAAAAGCAAGACAGCTAAATTGGTGGCAGTTTGGTGAAAAAAGACCCGGAATGACAAACCCCCTACAAGGTTTAGGCTTTTATTTTGCTATACCTAAGATTGCTAAATGGGTAATGTTTACGACTGTTGATATTTCGATTTTGCCTTGTGAAGCGAATATGGTAATTGCTTCTGACGATTTTTATGTATTAGGAATTTTGACATCAAAAGTACATCGACTTTGGGTAAAAGCTCAAAGTTCTACGCTGAAAGGCGATACTCGCTACACTAACACAACCTGTTTTGAAACCTTCCCCTTCCCCCAAACCCCAGCCCCCAAAATCATCACCGATATCCGCACCACAGCCCAAGAACTCCACGCCTACCGCTCTACCCAAATGGAGAGCAAACAATGGGGCATCACCAAACTTTATAACGAATATTTCCACGAACCCACCAGCCAACTCTACAAACTTCATGCCAAGCTCGATCGCCTAGTTCTGCAAGCCTACGATTTCAAACCAAACGATGACCTCCTCGAAAAACTGCTCACCCTTAACTTAGAATTAGCAGAAAAAGAGAAGAAAGGCGAAAAAGTAATCGGCCCTTGGGATCCGACTACCTTTAGCTAGGTCTAGAAGTCTCTGGCGGTTGAAACCGCAGCTATAAAAACAAAGTCCGCCGTCGCGGACTAAGAGGAATCTAGGAATTTCTACAACCTGCGCACCATCCAGGTTTTGCTTCTGTAGCTGCGACTTTAGTCGCCAAGCTACCTTTTCAGACATCTTCATAAGATTAAGAAAAATGGACGATACTGGATTTGAACCAGTGACCCCTTCCGTGTGAAGGAAGTGCGCTACCACTGTGCTAATCGTCCGTGACTGCATAAAAAAATTAATAATTATTTTCAATAGCCTATAAATTTATACCATATTTCTAGGCTGACTATATTTAAGATTCATGGCTTCATAATCGTCCTAACCTATAATCCATCTTGTAGTTGAGGAGAACGATCGGCAACCTGCCCTAAAATTTTTACGTCTAGCTTCCAAACCTGTTAATAATTTGTATGCCTACAGTGAATAAACCTGTGAATAAATCCACTTTTTCTCTACGCCGCTTGTCCCTAGCCCTGTTGACAACCTTGACCCTCAGTTTGTCTAGTAGCCCTAGCTGGGCCGTGGATCCTTTTCGGAGCAATAATCCCCGTAATATTGATGGCAATACTGAGGCTGCTTTTAAGGCTATTTTTCAGGAGGGGAACTATCCCGCTGCCCAACAATATCTCCAACAGGCAGAGGCAAGTAATCCCCAAGAACCCTTGGTTTATGCCATGATTGCCTCCCTCGCCCATACCCAAGAAGATTGGGCTACCCTCGATCGCTACGGGGCGAAAACTTTAGAAACTGCTCAACAAATTATGGGTAGTGATCCCCTCCGAGGCCACCTCTACACAGCAGCCGGAACATTCCTCCAAGGGGCGGCTAGTCTGCGGCGGGGAGAGAGGATCGGCATTCTGCCTAAACTCCAGCAGGTATTTCAATCTCTTGAGCAGGCAAACAAGATTGATCCCCAAGACCCGGAATTAAATCTCCTCAAGGGTTATATGGACTTACTTTTGGCAGTACATCTACCTTTTTCTAGCCCTGATCAAGCGATCGCTAAACTACAAAATTATGGTACTCCTGATTATTTAGTTTTTCGG
>JANMHD010000075.1:0-9459 GCA_031374985.1 Coleofasciculaceae cyanobacterium OTE_70_metabat_329
CTGGACTCGAACCAGTGGCCACCTGCTTGTAAGGCAGGCGCTCTACCAACTGAGCTAACCGCCCCCAAATAATTTTTGAGAACTTTACTACTATAGCAGAAATGTGGGAAAAGATAATAGTAGATTCTAAAAAATATTCCCCAAGCTAAAATTACTGCTATGCCTTCTGGTCGGCTCCACGATCGCATTACCCTTTGGTGTCTGCCCCTGATTGCGGGTAGTACCTTTGGTTTGACTAGAAGCAGTGATTTTACTCTCCTGACTACAGGTGGATTTCTTTTTAGTGGCTTGATGTTTGGTCCTGATCTAGATATTCATTCCCGGCATTTCATCCGGTGGGGTTGGTTACGCCTCTTGTGGATTCCCTACCAAAAGACAATCCGTCATCGTTCTGTATGGTCTCATGGTTTAATTATTGGCACAGTGTTAAGGGTGTTTTATCTGAGCCTCTGGGTTGGGCTATGCACCGGATTGGGGGCAGCTTTGGTCTACTGGATTTGGGGAGTAAAGATAGATTGGGGACATTGGGGAGGATTAACTATGCAAGGAGTTTATAATTACCGGGGGCAGGTATTTGCTTTAGGGTTAGGTTTAGAATTAGGAGCTATTAGCCATGTGGCGGCAGATACGATCGGCTCTCAGATTACCCGGCAACGGCGAGATAAGTCTAAGAAAAAGATAATTCCTGCTCCTAAAACTCATACTATCTCTAGGAAATCTCCAATAAGAAACTCCAAAAAAAGTAAAAAATGACTAACTCAAATAGCTCTACCAATTCTCCCGATTCTACCTTAGGGGCTTTGCAGGAATTAATTGCCACGGTTGCCCAATTACGATCGCCCGATGGTGGTTGCCCTTGGGATATGGCCCAAACTCCTGAGAGCCTAATTCCCTACGTGATTGAAGAGGCCTATGAAGTGGCGGATGCGATCCGAGGTGGGGATCCAGAAGCGATCGCTGAAGAATTGGGAGATTTATTATTACAGGTCATCCTCCAAGCCCAGATCGCCAGTGAAAAAATGGGTACTGAGAGGAGCCGAAGCGGAGGTTTTGATCTCCAACTAGTGGCAGAAAAGATTAACCAGAAGCTCATTCGCTGTCATCCCCACGTTTTTAGTGATGTGCAGGTGGCTGATGCAGCAGAGGTGAAGCAAAATTGGGATCAAATTAAACAGGAAGAGAAAGCTGCCCTAGGCGAAGCTACCCACACCCTGAGTAGTAAGCTTGATCGCTATTCCCGCACCTTACCGCCCCTGACTGCGGCGATGAAAATTTCTGAGAAAGCGGCTGCCGTTGGTTTTGAGTGGGAAGATATTGAAGGAGTATGGGCAAAATTCCATGAAGAACTAGGGGAATTTGAAGAGGCATTGCAGATTGGTGATCATACTCATCAAGAATCAGAATTAGGGGATTTATTATTTAGCATTACACAACTAGCCCGATGGTATAAATTAAGCCCTACTGAAGGACTCCAGGGAACTAACCAGAGATTTGTCCAGAGATTCAGCAAAATAGAAGAGATGATCGATCGTGCTAATGTTGGGTCACAATATCGATCAATTGCTGATTATCCCCCAGAAGAACTAGAGAAACTATGGCAGCAAGCTAAAAAGATTATTGCTAGGGATTAGTCTTTAACGTAAGTTCGGTTTAAGCAAAAGCTCTGACTCTAAGCCTAGAGACGTTCCCTGAGCGGAGTCGAAGGAACATTTCCGCTATGAATGAAGATAATTGATCGAATTAGTGCGGGTGCAAGGCCTTACACCTCTAGTTTTTTCGTCATACTAAAAAATAAAGACTCAGGCATTACTGCCTAAGCCTTTACTTCTTAATTTATCCTAAAGGAAGAATTAAGGGGAAATATTTAGTAACGATCGCGGTTGTTACGATTGTAGCCACCGCCACCACCGCCGCCGCCGCCGCCGCTACGATCTTCCCGTGGTTTTGCCTTATTAACTTTTAGATCCCGACCCATCCATTCAGCCCCATCAAGAGCTTCGATAGCTGCGGTTTCTTCAGCTTCAGTACTCATTTCCACAAAGCCGAAACCTCTCATCCGTCCGGTTTCCCGATCAGATGGAAGTTGAACGCGCTTAACAGTACCATATTCAGCGAATACAGCACTTAGATCGGATTCTTTAACCTCATAAGAGAGGTTACCTACGTAAATCGACATAAAATGAACTCCAAAATTCCTTGGTTGTGTAGAGAGTGAGATTTCGGAGAAGAGCCTGCCAAGAGAAAACGTGAAAAACTCGTCAATACTATAAACAAAAGCTGCAACCAACCGATACTTAGTTCTCGCCTACTATCCTAGCACTTTAATTTCTTTAAGTAAGTTCCCAAATCATTAATAAATATTAAATTATGGCAACTGCCCAGATATTTCAGATGAATTAAATCCTGAAGCCTTTGCAGGACAAGGATTTTCGGATTATCTATAGTAATTCTAAATAATTTTTCTTCCTAAAAATAAAGGAAAATATTTGCTGGAACCAAGTTGATTTCGCAAAGGATTTAGGATTGCCCTACCTAGCTATAGAGGAACGAAAGCAGGACAGTAGCCCTCTGGAGGAACCTTAAAACGATAAAGAGGCGAATGAGGATTGGTACAGCGTTGTTGGCGCTCGTACTGACAGTTGCTACAACAGGGAATCCCTAGGAGAGTCCGGCTAGGATTTTGTTGCAAGATTTCTCTTGCACTCAGACCTTTGAGTACTAATTCATCTCCCCGCCAATGAGCTTCTACCAGGCCAGTATCGGCGAATTTTTGCCATCGAGGATCGGCGGCGATCGCTTCTGGCAGAGTAATAGTGACAACCGTACCTAGTTCATTTAATTCCCCTTCATAGTTAGACGGGATGGGGACACTAGGCTGAACAAAAGTTTCTCCCACAGGTAAATCTACTAAGGTTCCGGCATTAGGGCAGTGGAGTTGGTAGCGACTTTGTAATTCTTCTAAGCAAGCTAAATCTCCTAGGTAGGTACTAGAGCCGTGGACAAAAACAATATGTTGGGGGCGGAGATTATGAATTAACTGGGTTGTACCCTGGCGATCGCCGTGCTGTGCCAATAGATAATTAAAGATACCTAATTTTGGGGGGAAATCTTGAATTTTACTATCTTGACTCCCCCTATCCTGGCCACTATGGGGAAGAAACAACACCCAATTATCGGGATTATTTTGATAGTAACTAGACCAATCTGTACGGTGGTCTACCAGTACAATACAAGGCTCCGAAGAAGATTCCATACTCTTCAGGAAATCTGTAGTCAAGCGGCGGACTCTGGGCAACACCCGATCGTCCCAAAATAGAGGCTGGTGTCGGGCAAAATTTTGGACAGTACTGGGCAGATGGGGCAAAATTTCTAGATAAGCATCACAGCCGGCAGCAACGCTTTGATCTACCCAAATATCCACTTTTCTGCCCGTAAACTGGTGATGACTCCGAAGCAACATGAGAATTTCTTGTCCCATACCCAGCATTGGTACAGGCAGAAGAATCGATCGCCCTCCGCCCAAAACCCGGCTCATCTGCTCCACTAATTGGTTTTCCTGCTGACGGCGATGAAGATGGCTGGCTGTACCATAGCTACCTTCAATAATTAAGGCATCCGGCTGTAAACCCCGCACCGATTGTAAATCTAGCCCTTCTACTAAGCGAGCATGGGAAAGGAAGAAATCTCCTGTATAAAATAGGGTGTAGGGACGTAAATTTTGGGCAAGAGCGGCTAATTGTAAGCTTTGTTCTGGCTCTGGAGGGGTGTAGGTTAGAAAGATCAAGGCCGCACCGGGCAGATGACCAGCCGGAAATAGTTCTACAACTAAACCAGGGAGGATTTCAATGGGCGATCGCCAAGGTAGGGCAGTAGCAATATTCTCCTCAGTCTCTACTTCCTTATCTTTGCTAACCTCAGCCAACCAATTAAGAGGCAACAACTGAGTTGTCACCTCACTAGCGTAGATAGGGACTTGGGGAAACTTTTGATGAAGCTGCCTCAGTCCTCTAGCATGATCACTATGGGCATGACTACACAAGATCAAATCCATAGGAGGTTTTCCCCCTTGACCTAGGGCAGAAGTATCTGCCAAACCACAGTCCAGCAGAACTCGATGGTGTCCCATCTGTACTAATAGACAAACTCCCTCACCGTCATGACCAACACTGTAGGGAAAGCAGGTAAGTTGACTATTCATAACGATCGACCTTAGGAAAAGATTACAACCTAGTGGGCGGAGCCGTTGCCGTGGTAATCATCAGAATTATAGAATCCATTTTTAGTGCCATAGAAGAGGCAGAGAACAGTAAAGACTACGGTTAATCCTACTAAAATGAGTTTGACGTCCATTATTTTTTTCTCGTAGTGATAGTACTAATAGTTGAGCCAAGGAAATTATTAATAAACTTCCCATGAACTGGATACATTCTAATCGAATTATAAGCCCTGATTGGTTAGCTCGCCCATCAACGGTGGTAGCTCCAGAACTATTAGGTTGTTATCTGGTACGCCAGTTTGCTGAGGGGAAGATTCTAAGGGGAAAAATTGTAGAAACCGAGGCTTACGGACCGGGGGATCCCGCCTGTCATGCCTATAGACGGCGTACCCTCCGCAATGAGGTTATGTTTGGGGCTGCAGGAGTGGCCTATGTGTATATTATCTATGGCATTTATCATTGTTTCAATGTGGTGACAGATGTAGTAGAAACCCCTAGTGGAGTACTGATTAGGGCTTTAGAGCTAGAAAAAATTCCCCCTTGGTTGCCAGATTTTTTACCACAATTTTCTCCTAGTTTCTTAAGCAATTCTTCCATAAGTAATTCTCCTGATTCCACAACTTTAGAAACCCTAGATAGCGTGAAAATTAAGGGTAAGCTAGAAAGATTAGCGGCTGGTCCGGGGAAATTATGTCGGGTGATGGCGATCGATCGTACCCTCAATGGCACAGATTTAACCAAGCCGCCCCTCTGGTTAGAGCAAGGAGAATCAGTCCCGGCCATAGTTCAAACTACCCGTATTGGTCTTTCCCTAGGAGCAGAAATTCCTTGGCGCTGGTATATAAAAAATTGCCAAGCTGTATCTAAGTTCTAATCAATTATTTCTAACCAATTATTCTGTTGTAATCCTCTCTGAAATTGCTAATGTTGTGCCTAAGCGTTCAAACCAAGTAATGAAAATGCCTTAAAATAATGTAGCTACAGAAGTTACGCAAAAGAGATTCCCCAACCCCCCTTAAAAAGGGAGCTTTGAATAATATATTTATGTCCAGTTTCCAAGAAATTATCCTTATGCCCCAGCGGTGGTTGCGGCGGGAAATGTTGCCAGTATTAGCTGATCTCAGGTTAGCGATCGCCCTCCTCCTGCTGATTGCTCTATTAAGTATTTCCGGCACAGTGATTGAGCAGGGGCAGACCCTAGAGTTTTATCAAAATAATTATCCTACCAAACCCGCCCTCTTTGGCTTTCTGACTTGGCAGGTAATCTTAGCTACAGGGTTAAATCATGTCTATGGAACTTGGTGGTTTTTGGCAATTTTGATCCTATTTGGCAGTAGTCTGACTGCTTGCACCTTCACTCGGCAGTTACCAGCCCTGAAAGCTGCTCGGAATTGGAACTACTATCAAAAACCTAAGCAATTTGCCAAACTAGCTCTGAGTGCCGAACTAGCTGGGGGATCCCTTAATTCCCTAGAGCAAATTCTCCAAAAGCATCGCTACAAGGTGTTTCAAGAAGGAGATAAACTCTACGCTCGCAAGGGTATTGTGGGCAGAATTGGCCCGATCGCTGTTCATGCCAGTATGCTCTTAATCTTAGGGGGAGCGATCTGGGGCGGAATAACAGGATTTATGGCTCAGGAAATGGTTGCCCAAGGGGATACTTTTCAGGTTAAAAATATTATTGAAGCCGGAGCTTTAGCACTTCCTCAAATTCCTACAGAATGGGGAGTAAAGGTAAATCGGTTCTGGATTGATTACACTCCTAAGGGCGGGGTAGATCAGTTTTATTCAGATTTATCTGTGGTGGATCAAAAGGGCCAGGAGATCGATCGACAGACTATCCACGTGAATCAACCTCTGCGTCATAAGGGAGTGACTTTCTATCAGACTGATTGGGGGATTGCGGCGGTAAAAGTTAAGGTGAATAATAGCCCGGTATTTGAACTGCCGATGGGATTGCTTCAAGGGGCTGGTCAAGGCAGAATTTGGGGAACTTGGATTCCTACTAAGCCGGATATGAGTACGGGAGTTTCCCTAGTTACGAGGGATTTGCAGGGAACTTTCTTAGTTTATGACACGGAAGGTAAGCTACTTACCACCGTCCGCACGGGGATGGCGGCGGAGGTGAATGGAGTCACCCTGCGAGTTTTGGAAGTAATTGGGAGTACCGGATTACAAATTAAGGCGGATCCGGGGATTCCTTTTGTGTATGCCGGGTTTTTATTCCTGATGTTAGGAGTAGTAATGAGCTATATTTCTCATTCTCAAGTTTGGGCTTTGACGGTAGGAGATTGTTTTTATATTGGGGGAAAAACTAATCGATCGCAGGTACTTTTTGAACGGGAAATGTTAGAGATTTTAGAAGAATTAAATCATGGGAAAAATTTTTCAGCGAATAGTGTAGAGAAGAGTCCGATCGTTTCTTCTCAAACAACCTTATAAACAAAAACAATAATATAGTCCCGATCGTAGAAATCATTCTAATCTGACAGTCGCCCTCATTTCTTACCATAGAGCGATTCCTCAAACCTGTTTAGATATATCTGTTGAACTAGTAATATGAGATAATTAGCAAAAAATAAATGTGGATGAAATCATGGCTGTTTTCTTACCATTTCTAGCAGAAGTGTTAATGATACTTCTGTTTTACTCGAAATATCGCAGTTGGCGTGAAGCAGTTTTATCTGCAAGTATTACTTGGGGAGTATTTATTGTTGTCATAACAGAAATACTAAATATACTTAGCTTAATAAACTTCGCCTTTTTATGTATTATTTGGTCAGTACTAAATACGATCCTGCTATTTGCTTGCTTCAAATACAAGGTGTTCTATAACATTTCCCTTAATCTAATATTCAAGAAGTACAAAAAATTAAATCTATTAAATCAGTTATTGATAATCTCTGTAGTAATTATAATTTCAATCATTGGTTTAATTGCTACTATCACACCACCAAATAACTGGGATACAATGGCTTATGTTATGCCCAGAATTATGCATTGGATGCAAAACCAGAGTGTAAATCATTACCCAACTCATTACACTCCTCAGCTATATAATGGGCCGGGTGCTGAATTTATACTACTACACTTACAAATATTGAGCGGGGATGATCGCTTCAATAATCTACTGCAATGGTTCAGTATAATTGGTTGTTTGAGTGGTATATCTTTAATTGCCAAACAATTAGGAATTAATTTACGGGGACAGATTTTTACAGTCGTCCTGTGCAGTACAATTCCTGTAGGTATATTACATGGGTCAAACAGCAAGAATACGTGGGTTGCCTCTCTATGGTTAGTTTGCTTAGTATACTACTGTATTCTGATGATCAAAAGTAAACCTAGTTGGGGATTAGTAATTGGAGCTAGTGGTAGCTTGGGCTTGGCAGTATTGACAAAAGGAACTTCTTATATTTATGCATTACCTTTTTTGCTGTGGTTATTTTTTATAGTTTTTAATCAATTAAAAACAAAAATTATTTCTTATCTAATTGGAGGAAGTCTAGTTGTATTAGTTATAAATCTTGGTCACTATATTCGGAACTATTTTATCTTTGGATATCCCTTATCTACTTATCCCTATAAATGGAGTAATGATATTTATAGTGTTCCTATTTTTATTTCTAATATAGTCAGGAATATTAGCCTACATCTCATACCGCCTTTTTTAGATAATGAGATTAGAGAGTTTAGCGATCGCCAGATTATTAGCTTACATAAATTTCTCCAAGTAAATCCTTTAGATACGAGAACTACACTTATGGGATTTAGTGATAGTCAGTTTTCTACTCAACTTCAGCCACTTTTTGAAGATACAGCAGGAAATCATTTTCATTTCTGGTTAGCCCTACTAGCAACTGTTCTAATTCTATTTAATAAGAAATATAGGCAAGATCGCTATTTATTTAATTATCTTTTAGCTACAATTTTTTCTTTTCTGTTATTTTGCCTAATTATTAAATGGCAGATTTGGCATAGTAGATTACAATTACCATTTTTCATTCTCTTCTGCCCAATTATTGGCATCGTTTTAGCCGATTTGTTAAAACCGAGAATATCCCAATATTTGATTTTATTAGTATTACTCATGGCAATTCCTTACTTAGGGCTTAATGATCTTAGACCAGTTGTAGGGACAAGAAGCATTTTTACTAATGATAGAATCTCTATGTATTTTGCTGCTAGGCTCCCTCTAAAAAAAGATTACGTTGGGGTAGCAAACATAATTCACGAGAAAAAGTGTGAAATTATTGGTATAATTCAGCGCCCAGATTCATGGGAATATCCTCTATGGGTTGTAATAAATCAAGTTTCTAAAAAAGTGGTAGTAATGAGAAATGTAAATGTTGAAAATCCTTCAAATATTGCTCAAAATAATAAATATAAAAGTTTTGATCCCTGTGCAATCGTGAGAATGGGACTAAAACCAGTGCAACAATTAGTTGTTAAAAATCAAACTTATATAGCTAGTAAATGGCAATCTACCGCTAACTTTGAGCCAACCCAACTATTTTTCAAAGAATAGAAATAGCCACCAAACCACAAAAATAGGCAGGAGGAAGTAGCGAAAGATTTATTGTTTTAGTTAGGGCAAGAAACAGAAGCTCATTTCTAAAGTGCTTTTCTAGAATTGATTGAAACTATAGTTGTCTATAAGTTTCCACAAAAAACAAGGGAGAAAAAATCATGCTAGACCTGTCTAAATTGGCAAGACAACTGCCGGGAATTAGCCAACATTTACACTCAGAGGCAACCACTAGCCGGATCCGGTTAGAGAGAGCAAGGAATTTATTAATTGAGATTCAGCCAGAAACCGATGATTTTATTGCTATCCAAGAAGAGTGGCGCGATCGCCTTACCTTTGCTGTTGCCACCCCAGTAGAATCTTTAGATACTAGAATTGATATTGAGCCGCCTCCAGAGAAACATACGATCGTTGCCACCGATGGTTCCCAAATTGCTCCTAGTCACCATGAAATCGCCTATTGTTACTTGATAAATGTAGGCAGAATAGTTATCCACTATGGGCAGAGTTTACACCCTATTTTAGATAGTATTCCTGAAGTATTTTACCGCCAAGAAGATTTATATATTTCTCAAAAATGGGGAATTAAAACTGAAGAATGGATGGGTTATCGTCGGACAGTTTCCGAAACTGTAATGTTGGCAGAATTGGCTCTAGAAATCCAAGATTTACTCGCTAGAAAATCTGCTGCTCCTCTACTATCTCTAGTAGATGG
>JANMHD010000089.1:0-9592 GCA_031374985.1 Coleofasciculaceae cyanobacterium OTE_70_metabat_329
CCCACTTCAGAAAAATTCTTTTATTAGGAGGAGCAGTTGTGGGGTTGACTACGGTGGTTTTTCTCCGCCAACCCCTGATGGAGGCGATCGCTAAACTCCGGCCGACTAATTCTGCTAATTCTTCTGCCAACACCAAAAATAACTCTACCCCGCCTCCTCTTCCAGCGATCGTGACCCAGCCCTCTCCCTCACCAGTTGCCTCGATCGATCCCAATTCTGGAGTAGAAGCTACTATTAATCTCTCGGCAGATTCTTGGCTCCAAATAACCATAGACGGTAAAGTTGAATTTGAAGGAACTTTAGGTAGAGGAACCGAAAGAAAATTTGTGGCCAAAGAAAAGCTAAGTATCAGTGCAGGAAATGCCGGGGCTGTGTCAGTTTCTGTCAATCGAGAGCCTCCTAAACCTCTAGGAAATCCGGGGGAAGTTAAGGAAGCTATTTTTAACGCCTCACGGCAATAAACAGGCATAGTTAAGGCAGAACTAAATGGGCAGAAACCAACTATATCTGGTAAAATTCCCAAAACCTAATCTATTTTCCTAGTCCTATGAATAATGAGAGTGAATTTTATCGCCGTGAAGAAGCTACCCGGGTGCGGGTACTCAGTGAAGCTCTACCTTATATCCAGCAGTTTGCTGGGCGCAGTATTGTAATCAAATATGGCGGTGCAGCCATGAAGGATTCTAACCTTAAGGACAAGGTAATTCGGGATGTAGTATTTCTTGCTTGTGTTGGTCTCCGTCCGGTAGTTGTTCATGGGGGCGGCCCAGAAATTAATAGTTGGTTAGGCAAACTAGGGATCGAGCCTCAATTTAAGAACGGATTACGGGTGACGGATGCTGCCACAATGGATGTCGTGGAAATGGTGTTGGTGGGCAGAGTAAATAAAGAAATAGTTGCTCTGATTAACCAAGCTGGGGGATTAGCAGTAGGTTTGTGTGGGACGGATGGGAACTTAATCCGGGCGCGTCCCCAATCAGGGCAGGGTGATGTGGGTTTTGTGGGGGAAGTAAGTAGTGTCAATATTAAGCTCTTAGATTCCTTGATGGATAGCGGCTATATCCCGGTGGTTTCTAGTGTGGCAGCGGATGAAATGGGGCAGGCTTATAATATTAATGCGGATACAGTAGCAGGGGAAATTGCCGCAGCTTTGGGGGCAGAGAAATTAATGCTGCTCACGGATACGGCGGGAATTTTACGGGATTATAAAGATACCTCGACCCTGATTCCTAAACTTGATATTCAAGAGGCGCGGGAGTTGATTACTAGTGGTGTGGTTGCTGGCGGGATGATTCCTAAGGTTAACTGTTGCGTGCGATCGTTGGCCCAAGGAGTACGAGCCGCCCATATTATCGATGGCAGGATTCCCCATGCCTTACTTTTAGAAACCTTTACCGATGAGGGAATTGGCTCGATGATCGTCGCCTCAGAGTTTTTGTATTCGTGAACTACCCACATCGCTAGGCGATAGAGCGTAGGCTTCCTGATTAAGCGGGGATAGCATCCAATAAAACAGAGGTTTTACCAGATCGGCTTACATCCCCTCCACAGGCAGAAGCACTAGCTCCTAATGCCAAACTCGTACTGAGCCGAGTCGAAGTATCCGCAAGCTCAAGGGGTGACAGCCTTACTCAAACAGTTGCTGTAAAAGGATCACAGCTTATAAGCCACTTCTCAAGGGGTGACAACGCAGACGGAATAGTTGCTATGTAAGAGTTTCATCTGATCAACTTAGAAAAAGATAGGTCGAGAAAAATTCCTTAAATGATACCTAGATACTAATGCTCCAACGAGATAATCAGTATTACAAGTATCAACCAAGGAAATCGTTAAACCATGCTTGCTATTTTGGATAACTTTATCTAAGTGGCTTATAAGCTGTGATCCTTTTACAGTAACTGTTTGAGTAAGGCTCTCACCCCTTGAGGTTGTTCATAGAATTTCCTCCATTTTCAACCTTGAGCAGCCCCAAATATACGAATCACTCCATCACCATGTTTAACAAAATTGTCAGTCTCTTTCTGACTATCCCACTCAAAAGTGGCACTCATATCACCGTATCATACAAATTATAGACACTATAACCCTCCATCATCACCACATATTTTTATGTTTAAAATATTGCAGATTGATATAAGTTGAAAGTTGTTGAGTTAGTTAAGGTTTTGGGATAGTTGATCGCTAGGACTCTGAATTGTGAATCCTCGGCGATCGCTATCCCAGCATATAATTAATCTCAAAGAATTTATTATTTTTCTATGGACGATCGCCACTCTCGGCACTCCCACAACTTGTTTTAGTGCAATGATTCTAGACCAAGTGAGTTGGCTTGGGGATCGGCATTCTGGGTGGTGCTGTCTTCCACATTAGGTCGATTTCTTCAGGAGTAAGTCCATAAGATTGGTTTACCAGATCAGACAATTGTGTTTCTAGTATCAATGCTTCGGCTCTGCGGGTTTGAATAAGGGGCGCATAATCGTTATAGACTTCTCGTACTTCTTTGAGAGCTTTTGGGCTAAATCCAGACCCTTTGGGCTTGCGAGTTTTGACTTCTTGCACAAACTGATCGCAATCCAAGCTGGCGAAGTTTTCGAGTTTTTGCCCCAGTTTGGCAATGTTCTGCTCAACTTGGAGCCAATCCAGTACTTCTCGACTGGCTTCTTGATTGGCTTTAGTAATTTCGATTAGGCGACGAACCATAGGTTCAGCCTGCTCTCTAGCATTTTCTGACGGTACAGCAATTGGGATGTTCTCGGTGTAAATATTTTTGAGGCGCAATACTTCATCTTTGCCATGCACAGTATTACGCCACAACCAACACCACATAAGAGGAGAGTTGAGAACAGCCAGTAACCATAAATCAGACGATGGCAGGGCAAAACAAGTCATCTCCGCAATGAGATCAACTTGACCAAGACAAAATCGGGAGTGAAAGCCCAGATCTTGCCAAATGATTTTAGGTTGTTCAAAAATGTTGTAGTAAATGCAAGAACGTAATTCCCACCAGTAAATCCCCTGATCCGACCTATTTTTGAGCCTTTCCTCAAAAGGTTTAATATATGCATAGATTGATGGATACTCCTGTGCAAATATTTGTTCTGCATTTTCAGAAGAACTAAAGCCCGTCCATGTCCATTTGTAATTGGTACTTGATTTAAGTAGGATTATCCAAAGTCCCTGCCAATCAGAACTCCATCTTTTAATATCTTGACCACGTAAATAAGGTTTGATGACTTCAGCAGATTTAGGATCATCTCCTACAAGACGCTTTTTAATTTCATCCGGGATGAGATATGCTTCGTTACAACCTGTTTTAATTCCGCACAGTGGTTTAGCTCCAACAAAATCTCTTAGATTAATACCTGTCTTTTTTACCTTTTGCATCAATACATCGACTTCTACAGGTTCTAAACTCCAAACATCTGCGGTAAAACGTGACCAGGGAATATCGTAGCCTTCCTGTTGCACATATTGCGATAAATTGATGTCTATCAGCTTTTCACGAGGCACGGTGCAAATTCGTACTGTAGAGCAGAAATCCCCAATCCCCGTAGGGCAGGCATCTTGCCTGCTTTCTCCACTAGCAATAGAATTTAGAAGCGGATCAGAATTTAGAGGCAGGTTAGAATTTAGGGACAGGTTAGAATTTAGGGGCGGATTAGAATTTAGATTAGAATTTAGATTAGAATTTAGCAGTCTAGAAGAATTTAGCAGGCTAGAAGCCTGCGCTACGGGGGAAAATACGGATTCGTTGGGGGAAAATGTGGATTCGTTGGGGCGATCGCTCATTTCCCATAAAAAAGGATAAGCTCCGGGTGCGTTAGATAAGCCTGCTTGAACGGGGTTTTGCCGAATGTATTCCCAAGTATTTTGGAATTCAGTTTCGTCTCTGACAAGGCGATCGAACCATTCAATCTGCCAAACAGTACCAATATGCGCCATCACCTTGGGAATTTGCTTGGCACTATAGCTTTTGATGCTATGCATGATTTCACTCAATGACCAATATTTTCCAGTTGGTTTTGGCAAAGGCTGAAGGAGCCAGTGGACATGATCAGGCATTACAACGATCGCAAATATGATGTAGCGCTGATTATCGAAAAACTGACAAGAATCAAGAACTGTCTTTCTGGCAGCCTCATTAAGTTCCAACCTTTCCCAAGTGTTAAATGTGATGAAATAGACTGCTCCATCCATTTCCCAGTGAGGCAATCTTCTACGGGTAATTTTCAAGCTCATACTCTTAGGCATCATCTCCTCTGTAGGGCAGGCATCTTGCCTGCCTCCTGAATCTTGCCTGCCTCCTGAATCTTGCCTGCTTCCTGCATCTTGCCTGTCTCCTACATCGGTAATAGAATTATTATGCAGGCTAGGATTATTATGCAGGCTGGAAGCCTGCGCCACGGGTTTTCTGATTGAGACAATGCAAGGAAACACATCCGCATTTTCAAAAATTGGGGCATGACCAAAATCGAGGATTTGTTCAAACATGCTGTTTCGGGCAAAGAATCGCCGCAAAGGTTCCCCATACCCGGCTTTAAACCATTTGTTAGTGACAATGTAAGACAACACCCCATCTGGCTTCAAAACCTTCAGCCCCTTCTCATAGAAATAGGTGTAAAGATCTGCCACGCCATCATAGGATTCATAATGCTGTTGCAGATAGGGCTTAATTGGGGATAGCAACTCTTGTCGCACATAAGGAGGATTGCCAATCACTACATCAAAACCACCATCAGCGAAGGCTTGGGGGAATTCTGCCTCCCAATTAAAACCACGCGGATCAAGGCTAGAATCTGCAACGATCGAATTCCCAACTTTGATATTGTCATCCAAATAGGTCAATGCTTTGCCTTGTTCTGCTGTTTTCAGCCATAGCGATAGTTTGGTAATTTCCACCGATTCTGGTGATAAGTCAACCCCATAGAGATTTTCATTCAGCAACGTCTTATTTAGGTCAAATAGGCTGCGCTGCCCGACGATTTCGCCCGAACCCTTACCTTTGGTTTGACTGGCAAATGCCAACGCTGCTAGAGCTTCATTAACTCGTTCATACTCCCGGTTCAAATAGTCAAACGCCGCAATCAAAAAAGCACCCGAACCACACGCCGGATCAATCACTCGCGTTTTCAACAACACATCTCGATAGGCTTCCCAGAACTGAATTTCTGCATCTCGTCTTCGTCTCGTTGCCTGTTTAGAAATATGTTCTAGTTGTAGTTGTTCAGTAAGTTTTTGCTCCTGTCGTTTGAGGTATCCGCCTAACGCCACATCCACAATGTATTGCGTTACAAAGGCTGGCGTATAATAAACGCCCTGAGTTTTGCGCTTTCCCTTCTTTTGGTCAAAGGCTTGCCCCGCTGCCAATGCCCGCAACTCTTCCAGATCAGTTACCGACTGCTCAAAAATGTGCCCCAAGATGTTGACCGATACCTCTGTATCAAAGTCAAACTGTGCCAATTCTTTAAGCTGTGTACAGAGCAAATCTGTCACCTGAAGTTGTCCATCCAATAGCGGGTCATACTTGAATAAGCCGCCGTTATAACCGGGAATGGGCGGATCATCATTGCCCAAATCCACCCAGCGAAATACTGTTTTATAGTTGTCCCAAATCGAACGTGGATTGTATTGATCTTTGTGATCGTGTGCCTTGCGAATTGTCTTTTCGGGTAGCAGTCGTCTATCTTCACAGAAGGCAATAAACAGTACCCGATCGAGCAATTTTTGCGCTTTCTCAATCAACACCGCATCTCGATCGGGAATATCTTTCGGTGCAGAGGCACGGAAATAGCGAGTCAGATTAACCCGCACATCTTTATACTGCTGATACAGCTTTTTAGTGATGGCCTCTTCAGCTTCATTTGATTCTGCCAGTAACAAATCCACTCTAGACCTTACTTTTGGCTCATCCAAAGAAGGTAAAAAGTTCCTTCGACACAACAAAAAGTAGAATTGCTTGAACGTTTCCATATCTCTCAAGTCTGCCAAACGGAACGATTCACAATAGGCAGGGGTTTTACTCGTCTGATATAGCCGAATTTCCCGATAGTTAGAGACAATCACCCATTTGCAATCTGGGGTGTAATTAGCGTAACGCCAGCCCTGATCCACCGCCGATTCCTTACGTCCGGGTGCAGGGCGATCCAGATCATTCTTTGCTCCCTTCAACTCGATCGGGGCGATCACCCGACCGTGTAGCTTAGCTTTACCCTTTTTGCCTTCGGTTGCGGTGAAGAATCCTAACGCACCATCCGCAGACCCACCACCATCCGAAATCGTCTGTTCTGCATGAATTTCCCAAGCTTGTCCCGATCCCTGAATTACTGAGCGGTAGCCTAAAACTTGCTGAAAAACATCAGATAAAAACTGACCATGTAACGAGACTTCCTTTATCTCGTCCAGCACTCCTTTCTCCAATGGCTCAATCCACTGAATGATTTTCTGCTGCTGTTCTTTCAAATCAGATGGAAAAGGGAAACTCTGAACGGCACTTTTCAGCGTCTTGTGATGGAATAGAGGATTAATCGCTTGGCTAGGCATTGTCTTGCAAGGTTTTGTCGAAGGCTAGCTATATCCATAGTAGCGTCTAAATAAACTTAGGGCTACTTCATGCTAAATCATTAAAGATACAATTTAACCAAATCCCTAGGCTTGGGGTATGACTAGCAGTGCTAACTCAACTGCGGTTTAATTTTGTGCCGAGGAAAAATTAATGTTGAAGGCAATCGCTAATATTGTGTTTTAAACTCTAGGTAATTTAATCCAAACTTTAGATTAAGTTAATTAAAGTAAATAAGACCATCGCTACGATCGCTCCAATCAGAGTATTAATAAAATTAACAATTTCATTAGTTAGCCAAGTAAACTTAGTTTGGATTGTTGCCCCAATTACACTCTCAATATTAGTTGCTACAAAAGCTGCAATTACAGCACAAATTAAGCCCCAAAAATTAATCATGCCTAATCCTAAAGCTAGGAAAGCTAGGGCAATCGAACCTATAATTCCTGCGATCGTCCCTTCCAAACTCACAGCCCCTTCAGTTCCCCTCGGTACAGGCTTGAGAGTCGTAATCAAAAAAGTGCTTTTACCGTAGGCCTTACCAATTTCACTAGCGCAGGTATCAGATAATTTAGTGCTGAGACTAGCCACATAACCCAAGATTAAGTAAGGGATAAACCGAGATTCTCCCAGATAACTTACTCCCAAAACCCCTAAAGCGCAAAGAGTCCCCGTCAAAGCCGAACCCCACACATTCTCCGGGCCTCTAGCCCCGCCTCGTTTCTCAGCAATTCCTGCTGCTTCTTTCTCCGCCATACCCACACGGGTGATCCCTGAACCAACTAAAAAATAAAACATAACTACTACATAACCCCGCCAGCCGAGAGAACCCCAGATGATGACTCCCAAAACCCAAGCATGGGCAATCCCGGCGGGCGTGAGGAGTTTTTTGGGGGAGAAAAAAGCAGGAATGAGTAATAAAGTGTTGAGAATGACAGCAATTAGCCAAGGATTAAAGGCGAAAATATTAGATAGCATAGGTAATTACCAACAATAAATACGGCGTTTCTGATCAAAATAACTAGCACCACAATTATTAAACTATCATGGCAACAAATCCAGTTTTATTTCATCTAGCTATCCCGATCGCTGATATTGACCAAGCAAAAGCCTTTTATATTAATGGTTTAGGCTGTGAATTGGGCAGAGAGAGTCGTCTGGCTCTCATTTTTAATTTTTTTGGGCATCAAGTTGTCACCCATCTTACCCCTGACTTACCTCCACCCCAGAAGGGCATCTATCCTCGACATTTTGGCTTAATTTTTCCAACTCTAGAAGATTGGCAAGCTATTTTAACTAGGGCAAAATCTCAAAATCTTAATTTCTATGAATCAGAAAAACTCCGCTTTCCTAATTTAATTACAGAACACCAGACTTTCTTTTTAGCTGACCCATTTTATAATTTGCTTGAATTTAAGTTTTATGTACATCCAGAGGCAATTTTTGGCGGTAGAGAGTTGGCCCAAGTAGGCGATATTCCCGCGTGACGACTCCCACCACTGATACTAGGTATAGAGTACAATTTCTTGTCATGAATCCAAATATAAATCCAGAACATCACCAAAAAATCTTCATCTACGATACTACCCTCCGGGATGGGGCGCAGCGAGAAGGCTTATCTCTCTCCCTCGAAGATAAATTAAGTATTGCCCGAAAACTTGACCACATGGGAGTTCCCTTCATTGAAGGCGGTTGGCCTGGTGCTAATCCGAAGGATGTCCAGTTTTTCTGGCAGCTTAAAGAAACTCCCCTGATCCAAGCTCAAGTAGTAGCTTTTTGTTCCACCCGTCGCCCCCATACCACCGCCGCCACCGATTCTCTCCTCCAAGCTATTCTGGCAGCAGAAACCCAATGGGTGACAATTTTTGGTAAATCTTGGGATCTCCATGTCACTGAGGGGTTACACACTACCCTAGAAGAAAATCTAGCCATGATTGCGGATACTATCCAGTATCTGATCAGCCAAGGCCGCCGGGTTATCTACGATGGGGAACATTGGTTTGACGGCTATAAACATAACCCTGATTACGCCCTGCAAACCCTAGAAACCGCTCTAGAAGCAGGGGCAGCTTGGTTAGTTTTCTGTGATACCAATGGCGGAACTTTACCCCACGAGATTAGCCAGATTATTGAGGAAGTAATTACTAAATTACAAGCTAAGTATGAAAAAATCCCCCCCTTAGGGATTCATACCCACAATGATGCAGATATGGCCGTGGCCAATGCGATCGCAGCCGTGCGAGCCGGGGTACAGATGGTGCAAGGAACCATTAATGGCTATGGAGAGCGCTGTGGCAATGCCAATCTCTGCTCAGTGATTCCCAATCTGCAACTAAAAATGGGCTACTCCTGCCTTGCAGATGTTCAAATGCGCCAGCTTAGTGATACCAGCCGTTTAATTAGTGAAATAGTTAATCTCGCCCCGAATGAGCATGCCGCCTTTGTGGGTCGATCGGCCTTTGCCCATAAGGGAGGTATTCATGTATCGGCTGTGGAGAAAAATCCCCTTACCTACGAACACATTGCCCCAGAAATGGTAGGGAATCAAAGACGGATTGTGATTTCTGATCAATCTGGTTTAAGTAATGTCTTGGCTAAAGCGAGAACCTTTGGCCTTGAACTAGATAAAAATCATCCCGCCTGTCGGCAAATTCTCGAAAAACTCAAGGATTTAGAAAGTCAAGGCTATCAGTTTGAAGCAGCAGAAGCTAGTTTTGATTTATTAATGCGGGAGGTTTTAGGCTCCCGGCCTGAATTGTTCTCCATTAAGGGTTTTCAAGTCCATTGTGATAGAACCCAAAACTGGACTCATGCCTTAGCGACTATAAAAGTGATGGTTAAAGATCAAGATATTCTGGAAGCAGCGGAGGGAAATGGACCTGTATCAGCCCTGGATGCTGCCCTACGCAAGGCGTTGACTAATTTTTATCCAGAAATTGCCCGATTTTATCTGACTGATTACAAAGTTAGAATTCTTGATGGGGGCGCCGGAACTTCTGCCAAAACTAGGGTATTGGTGGAATCTAGCAATGG
>JANMHD010000110.1:0-6932 GCA_031374985.1 Coleofasciculaceae cyanobacterium OTE_70_metabat_329
GATCGAAGCTACCGGGATAAAGGGCAATCACAAAAATATACTCAATTTAATTGTTTATTAGTTCTTTAACTGCACAATGCCAAAGGTAAATTATCCAGAATCTAGACTATCTAAACTATAGATAATTGAAATTATACCTACAATTGCACAGTGCCAAATAACTTTAAAAACTCTAGGAGGGATTTAGTTAATTTTAGCCTGATGTTGATTTTAAGATTTTAATTTTCTCAAGGGTTAAATTCCCAGTCCCTTAGGGCATTAGCATTGATAAAGAAATTAGATCTCTTGCGTAAATGATAAGAAGCCCTCACCCCCAACCCCTCTCCCAGAGCGGGAGAGGGGAGAAATTCTTAGCCCTTTTCTTCCATAGCTTGCTTCTGGCAGGGTGGGGAATGCAAGTAATTCCACAAGAAGTCTATTGAGTTTGATATCCCACCGCAAGCGGTGGAATCGTTAATTTAGATTGGTTCTTCGGCGGTCATTTTTTTGCTGGGGACTGAACCCCGTCGGCCGACTGCGTGGGATTTTTCTAGAAAATTCCGAAGATGTTGAGTTTTTCCTGTATTTGGCAGAAAGTCTAATTGGTTGATCGCTTCTCGGATAGTATTGCCTGATCGATACAAGAGGCGAAAGGCCTTTTTAAGTTGGGAAATTTCTTCCCGATCGATCCCTGCCCTTTTTAAGCCCACAAAATTGAGCGATCGGACCAAAGCAGGGTTGCCTTCTACCAGCATAAAAGGCGGGACATCTTGCACCACTCGGCTCATCCCCCCCAACATGGCATAGCCTCCTATGTGGACAAACTGATGAATCCCCACCAGTCCTCCCAGTACTGCCCTTGACTCTATGTGTACATGGCCTGCCAGAGCTACAGAACCAGAAATTACTACATGATCTTCAATTACGCAGTCATGAGCTACATGAACATAGGCCATGAGTAAATTATCATTACCCAAAATTGTAGTTGCTCCTTCCCCAGTAGCTCGATTAATAGTGACAAATTCCCGGATGCGATTGCGATCGCCTATCTTTACCCAACTTTCTGCCCCGTCAAATTTTAGGTCTTGGGGGTCACCGCCAATTACTGCCCCAGAGAAAATATGATTGTCTGCCCCAATCTCAGTAAAACCCCGGACTACCACATGGGCATCAATTACAGTTCCTGCATCAATGGTGACACGATCGCCAATCACCACATAGGGACCCACTTGAACTGTAGGATGAAGGCGAGCATTAGGATGAATAATGGCAGTAGGGTGAATCAAAATAGTTAATAGTTAATAGTTATATTAGTTAGGAATTTTAATCAACGATCGAGAACATCATTTCTGCTTGACAGACTAACTGCCCATCTACCGTAGCCTTGCCCTGCATCTTACCAAATCTTTTCTGCCTTACTGCAATTAGTTCCACCGTCATAATCAACTGGTCTCCTGGTACTACAGGGCGACGAAACTTAACTTTGTCAATCCCCGCAAATACAAATAAACCCACCTCTAACCAAGGTAACTGAGTTAAAACTATCCCTCCCACCTGAGCCATCGCCTCAATAATCAGTACCCCCGGCATCAAAGAGCGACCGGGGAAATGCCCTTGAAAATGTGGCTCATTGAAGGTAACATTCTTGACCCCCACGGCCAGTTTTTCTGGAATATATTCAATTATTTTGTCTACCAAGGCAAAGGGATAACGATGAGGCAGCAGGTGATGAATCTCCTCTACGGTCATGGTAGTTTTTGGGGCAACGGGAGAATTTTCCTCTTTCAGGGCAGAGGGAGAAGTCCCAGAGGTAGCTTCCAGATCAGATTCTAAGTTAGTAGTTATGGTCATGGGTAATAAATTAATCAGGCATCAATCAAGAATTGATAAAGAATTGTTAATTCTTTACTTGCTCCGAGATAGCTTTTGCCAATTGGATATGCAGATTATGGCTGGCTTTGTAGGCTAAGTAGTGAGCTGTTGGAATATCTCCCAACAAACTCAAGTCTCCTAAGAAGTCTAGAAGTTTATGGCGAACAGGCTCATTAGAAAATCTCAGGGGGGGGTTAAGCCATTTTTCTTGGTCACAAACTAAGGCATTTTCGAGACTACCGCCTTTTATTAAACCAGATTCTTGTAACTGCTTGATCTGATGTAGCAGGGCAAAAGTTCGGGCGGGGGCGATCGCTTGGCTGAAACTTTCTAAATTAGGAGTCCAGCTATACCATTGATTCCCGATCACTGCACTATCAAAATCAATCCCATAGGTAAATCTCAGCACGGGGCTAGGAATTGCGGCAACAAAAATCTCTCCTTGATAGATGGATACAGGCTGAGAAAGAGCAACTTTTTTGGAAAATGGTTCTGCTTGTTTAATTAGGTCAGAATTTGCGATCGCTTCTGCCCACAATTTGGCACTCCCATCTAATAAAGGTAACTCGGCACCATCCACCTCAATTTGAGCATCTTTTACTCCCAAACCCATCAAGGAGGCCAAAAGATGTTCTACGGTTCTCACTCGTGCTTCTCCTACTCCTAGCTCTGTAGATAAGATAGTTTGGCGGACAGCATCTAGGCGCACGGGAATTCTGGGTTGATGGGGCAAATCTACCCGCACAAAATATAACCCCGATCCTTCAGGGGCAGCCACTACCCGGACTTTAGTGGTGACACCACTATGTAAACCCACACCAGAAATTAGCAAACTAGTCATGAATCAGTTATCAATTATCAGTTACTTGTGCTGAGCTTGTCGAAGCATCAGTTACTTGGGCTGACTTCGACCTTTCGGCAAGCTCAAGGCAGGCAAAAACTCACTGTAAGACTTGTCGAAACATCAGTTACCAGTTATAGCAAATTGCAACTTAGTAAGCTACAATCTCGATCTTCAAGTCCCCCTTTTAAGGGGGGTTTAGGGGGTTCTTTATAGTTTTAGTTGAACCAAAACTGCTGTTATAGAGCTTGTTAGGGAAGTTAGGATAGACAAGGGGCTTAAGCCCCCTGTTTTTCACAGGATATTAATCACTGTTGACTGTTTACTGTTCACTGATTAAAACCTTTCCCCAATCCCAAAATGGATACGGTTATTGCCTCGATCGTTAATTCCGTAGTCAATCCGAATTGCCCCCACTGGAGATTGAACCCGAATCCCTACCCCGTAGCCATAACCACTGCCGGGTTTACCCCGTAGTCCCGCTGGGTTCCCAATCACAGAACTACCAGTCCCTAGATCCGTCGCAGCATCTAGGAATAAAGCCCCGCCAATAATACTTACGATCGGAAAACGGTATTCGATCGAAGCTAGAGCATAACTACGTCCACTGCCCACATCCCCTTCATTGTAACCCCGGACAGAATTAGTTCCCCCCGTAGAAAAGGCTTCATAGGGAGGTAAAGTTCCCAACACAGTTCCTCCTTGGAGGTTAAAGGCTAGGGTTTGCGGTCCCTCAGTAAAGTTAGTAAACCGGACTGGAATATAGTAGCTGTAGTTAGCCCGTAGGCGATTAAAGAAAACACTCCCTGATCCAAGGGGAATAGTCTGATCCATCCCCAAGCGAAGTAAAGACCCCCGACTAGGACTGAGGGGGTTATCCCGTGTATCCTGAGCTATCCCCAGTTGTACAGAAAATAGATCATCTACCCCAGTACCACTGGCACTAAGAGGATTTCCCCGCTGCCTAGCTCTAATTTTGCCATTGCCATCCTGCACCGCCACATTTTGATACTGGAAGCCCAAGGAAGCTACCCATTCTGGTCTGGCAAAAACATTGTCGCTTAGGGGACGAGTAAAAGTTACCCCAGCTCCATAGCGGAGGATCCGGGGGATTTCACTATTATTGAAGGTGACGGGTCTGGGACCTCCATCGAAAATCAAAGAAAGGGCCCGGCTCCTAAAGGCATTGACATTGTAGGAAGTTCGGTAAGGATCCCCAGCAATCCAAGGATCTGTAAACTGGAGATCAAATAGTAACTCCCTCTGTCCCACTTGGATTTCAGCCCCTAGGCGTTGATTATTACCACCTAGGTTTTGCTGTTGGTAGCCGACAGAACCAAACAAACCACTAGAGGAACTAAAACCACCCCCAGCAGTGATGGAACCAGTATTTTTTTCTACCACATCAAGGACTAGGACTACTCTCCGGGGGTCTTGACCGGGAGCAAAGTTCGCCCGGACATCATCAAAAATTCCTAGACCAAAAACTCTTTGTAGATCTGCCTCAGCTAGGCGACGGTTGAAAACATCTCCCGCTTTTAGTTCTACTTCTCTGGTAATAATAAAATCTCGGGTGCGGCCAGTGACGGGAGTACCATCGGCATTATTGGGTTCATTATCAGCGTTGAGGAAGCGGATGCGAATATCTTCGATTACTCCTTCAGCTACATTCAGGGTGACAGTACCATCATTGCCAATCTGGGGTTCGAGGACTTGGGCTAGGGTATAGCCATTGTCTCGATACCATTGATTCAGCCGAGCAATGCCAGTTTGTAACTGTCGAGTATTGAGAATTGTGCCGTACTGGGGGCTGAAGGTTTGGTTAACTAAGTCCGCAGGTAACACACTGCCCCGTGGGGTAGTAGGAAGAGGTTGTACAACTACTTGGCGGAGGGTTGGGTTGAGCTTGACTGCAAAGGTCAGCCGGACTCCTAGGGGTGTGTCGGCGGGGATCACTTCCACATCATTAAAAAATCCGGTGGCGGCGATCGCATTCACATCTTCTTGGAGTTGCGATCGAGTAGTTGTCCGTCCGGGTTGGGTACGAATTACTTCATAAACCCGATTTTCCAATTCTCCAGCTCCACTAACCACTACTTCGGCCACCAATACTTGAGTTTCTGGGGGTCTAGGTGGGGTAGGAGTAACGGGAGTCGCTGGAGTTGCTGGAATAGTAGGTCTAGGAGGAGTTGTTGGAGTAGGGGTAGGTCTAGGGGGAGTTGTTGATGGAGAAGTTTGGGCCAGGATAACTGGGGTTTGGGGCTGCTCCTCTACCAGAGAAGACTGGCTAGAAGAAGACTGGCTAGAAGAAGACTGACTAAGAGAAGACTGAGAAAATTCTAAGATTGGGCTGTTTTCTACTCCTAAGCTACTTAATCCAGCCATCTGGGTGGGGAGATTTTGGAGAGAAACTGGGTTTGGGATTGCCAAAGTTTGGGGAGCAACTTCTAGTTGAGATGGCTCTGGAATAACTTGGCTACTGACTTCTAGGACTGGTTGCTTAGTTGACCCTTCAGCTTGGGCTGATATTTCTATTGAGACCGCTGATACCACTGCATCAGAGTTAGTAATGGTTTCGCCTTTGGCGGGGTTAGCTAGACCCAAGGTTGCAGAGGCGGCTAGAGAAGCCACTAAAATTTTTGATAAGTGCATTTCGTTGTTATAAAAATATCCGGGATCGGGTCTTTAATACTTGAGAGTGTCAACTATTCCCACTTTTACACATTCCCACTTCCACACAAGATTAAATCATAGAATGGCGATCGGGGATCGGTCTTAACAAAATAGGTAGTGAATCTCGATCGCTTTAGTCTAGGGTCTTAGATTTTAAGTCTCCATCCCAAGTTTCCATAACAAGTCTCAAGTTTATTGTCTTAAGTTCCTGACCCTTGCCAGTACTTGTTGGTACGCCCCCTCCACATTACCCAAATCTTGGCGAAATCTATCTTTATCTAGCACCCGTTTAGCTTGGTCAGTTTCTTGGGCATCCCAGAGCCGGCAAGTATCAGGACTAATTTCATCGGCAAGGATAATCTGTCCTTGGTTGTCTATCCCAAACTCTAGTTTGAAATCTACAAGGGTAATACCGCAGTCTTGGAAAAATCTCCGCAAAATCTGATTAATTTGCAAGGCCATGGTTTGGAGTTGCTCTAGCTGGGCTGGGGTGGCTAGTTCCATTAAAAATAAGCGATCGAGCGTCAAGAGAGGATCTCCCAAAGCATCATCTTTGTAGTAGAACTCCACCAAGGGACGGGGTAAAACCTTACCTAGGGGTAATCCAGTCTGGCGGCAGAGACTCCCAGCGGCAATATTCCTGACGACTACTTCTAGGGGAATAATTTTTACAGTTTTGACCAGCATTTGGTCGGGAGCGGGGCAGCTTAGATAGTGGGTAGGAATCCCAGCAGTGGCAATTTCTTGGAACAGGGCTGCGGCGATCGCACAATTTATTTCTCCCTTGCCAACAATTTGTCCCCGCTTTTGGGCGTTGAAGGCGGTGGCATCATCTTTGAAATAGGTCAGGAGAATAGCTGGATCCTCAGTGGCGTAGAGAATCTTGGCTTTACCTTCGTAGAGCTTGGCTGCTGAGGAATTTATCATAAGGGTTATAATAAGATTTATAAAGAAACTTTTAGGGAAGGTTAAGGATATCTGGAATTCCCAAGCAAACTAAAGATAGGAAAATAGAAGGTTTTGAGTAATTCCGTGGCTAGGTTTATTACTGGGTTAAAGAATATTTGGATGGGATCTAGCGATATCTACAGTAGCAGACCTAGATTTTTTTTGTTAAGGTTAACAATAGGTTAAGAAAATGCTTAACAATATCATCTAGGAATAAGGTGACAAACCGATATCTCTTATCTCTATTAAGATAGAGCTATTATTACTACTAGTGAAACTAAAGGAAAGGCCACATTTAACATTATTCAAAATTAAAACCTATTTCAGGAGGTTGGCAATGACTAGTAAATCTAACTTTATGTACCCCCATAATCGCTATCGGGGCGAGATCAAACCAGAAAATTTGATATTTGATGCTAACCTACAGGAGTTTGCTCAAAAGATTAGTTTTATATGTAATCTAGAAACCTCCGGCAAAATTTCTCCAGAACGTGCCTACGAAGATATTAAAAATCTTTGGCAGCAATTGAGTGCTAGTAAGGAAGAGCTAGGTATAGGGGAGAATCCCTTTCAAGAAAAGTAGGTATTGCCATCAAGAAAATTTTAATTTTAATTTTTG
>JANMHD010000131.1:0-6169 GCA_031374985.1 Coleofasciculaceae cyanobacterium OTE_70_metabat_329
AAAGCTAGAACTCTTCTCGAACTCCTCACCGAATCCAAAGCTGATATCCGCACCGGAGTCGATCCCCAGCTTTTGCAACAGGAGCAAAGCATCCAAAGCCAATTAACAGTCCTTGATAAACGCCGGATCGAACTTGCCAACTCCAGAACTGATAACAAAGAACAAATAGCTGCACTCGAAACCCAAAGATCGACCCTGCAAACCCAATACCGTGATCTGCAAACCCAAATCCGTGCCACCAGCCCCAAATACGCCGCTCTCAAATATCCCCAACCCCTCACCCTAGAACAAATCCAACAACAAATCCTCGATGACAACACCCTGATTCTTTCCTATTCCCTCGGCAAAGACAAAAGCTATCTTTGGTTAATCAGTAAAACCGAGATGACCAGCTATGAACTGCCAAAGCAAAAGATCATCGAAGACCTGATCAATAAAAAAGTACGCGCTCAACTCACTAATCGCGCTCCCAGCCGTGACACCTTTATTAGTGAAACTTCCGAACTAGGTAATCTGCTCCTGAAACCAATCCTAGAGAAAATTGGCAATAAACGTCTAGTAATTATCAGTGATGGGGCATTGCAATACATCCCCTTTGGAGCATTACCAGACCCCAGAGTTAACGATAAATATCAACCCCTCCTGGTAAATAATGAAATAAACTACTTACCTTCCGCCACCACCCTGCAAACTATCCGCACTGAAACCCAAAATAGAACCCCCGCACCTAGATCGATCGCTATCCTTGCCGATCCTGTCTTTGATGCTAAGGATCCACGAGTGAGGGGCGGTGTAGCTGCAACCAGCAATAATGAACTTTCCCTAGCTGCTCAAAACTTAGACAGAGCCGCCCGTGATGCCAGAGGCGGAGGTTGGGATAGACTCCCCGGCACACGCCAAGAGGCAGAAACTATTCTTAGACTATTTCCCCCCGATCGTAGCTTGTCCCAGCTTGGCTTTCAAGCCAACCGCACTAATGCCCAGAGTAACCAGCTCTCGCAATACCGCTTTATTCATTGGGCAACTCACGGGTTTGTTAATGCCCAAAAACCCGAATTATCAGGAATTGTCATGTCTCTAGTCCAGGAAAACGGACAACCCCAAGATGGCTATCTACTTTTAGGGGATATCTTTAACCTCAGCTTCAATGCCGACTTAGTTGTATTGAGCGCCTGTGAAACTGGTTTAGGAGAAGTAGTTCAAGGAGAAGGATTGATTGGTTTAACCAGAGGCTTGATGTATGCCGGGACTCCTAGGGTGGTAACTAGTTTGTGGTCAGTGCCAGACGAGCAAACAGCTATTCTGATGGGGAAATTCTACGAAAAGATGTTGCAACAGAACCTACCCCCAGGGGAGGCCTTGAGAGCCGCCCAATTAGAGATATTTCGGAGTCAGGGTAAATGGTCTCCCTTCCACTGGGCAGCTTTTACTTTGCAAGGGGAATGGCACTAGTCTTGGGTAAAGCTAAAAAGTGACCCACTAAATAAAGAGAACCACAGAGGATAGTTAGCTCTGGTTGCGGTAGAGATTGCTCTAGGGCTTGATGGACATCAGCATAAACTTGACAGCTTACCAAATCTGGGCAGGTATTTTGAGCAATTTCGGCTAACTGATGAGGATCCGCAGAACTATGATCAAGGACAGGGACTAGGTAGAGCCGATCGCCCGGTCTGAGTAATGCCCGGAAGATATTTTGGTGATCCTTGGTACTCAAAATTCCCATCACCCAATTTACAGGTTGAGCCGTCAAACTATTGGCCAAGCTATCTACGTACTGACGCAGGACGATCGCTGCTGCCGGATTGTGCGCCCCATCTAGGAGTAACTTTTTTCCTTGGTATTCTAACCATTGCACCCTGCCCTGCCACTGGGTATTTTTCATCCCTGCTTGAATAGCCTCTAGGCTAATCTGCCAACCTTGGGCTTGGAGAATTTGGATCGTAGCGATCGCAAGGGCAGAATTCATCAGTTGAAATTCCCCCAATAAAGCTAAAGGATACTTAATCCCTTGATACTCTGCCCAATTATTAGGTAATCTCTGAGCCGCCTCTACCCAAGTAGTGGGAGATTTAAGACTAGTAACTTTTTCCAGAAATACAGTTTTTGCCTCTGGGGGCACTTGACCAATTACTGCCGGACAATTAGCTTTAATAATTCCTGCCTTCTCAAAAGCTATTTTACCCAAGGTATTCCCCAACTGCTGGGTATGTTCCAAGCTCAGGGAAGTGATCACCGAAACTAAGGGCGTATCCACCACATTGGTAGCATCTAATCTACCCCCCAAACCCACTTCAATGATGGCAATATCTACCTGTTGTTGAGCAAAATACACCCAAGCAACAGCGGTAATTACCTCAAATTGCGTTGGAGAATCGGCTACATCCGAGGGAATTGCGGCTTGGACTTGTTGTAATAGGGCTACTAAATCTTGATTAGCGATCGGGACTTGATCGATTGTAAGCCGTTCATGCCAACTGACCAGATGGGGCGAAGTATAACATCCAACTCGATAGCCCGCCGCAGTCAGCACAGAAGTTAAATAAGCACAGACCGAACCCTTGCCATTGCTCCCAGCTACATGAACGATCGGCATAGCTTGATGAGGATTACCCAAATCTGCCAAAAGTTTTTGCATCCGCTCTAAGCCCAAATGCACACCAAAACGCTGCCAAGGTTGCAGTATTAAATCAATATTCATAATGCTTTTAAGTTGAGTTCTTCGCCTTCGGCGGGGGACTCACTATTTAATTTTCAAACCATGTGCCAGCCAAAATACTTTTCACCGCCAGACCAATGCGATCTATATCCTCATCTAACAACGGAGGCCAGATCACTCCAGCCCTTAGCCCGAAGATAAATGCCCTCCGGCTTTCAAAAGCTACCAGATAAATAGAAGTTGCCACTTGGCGATCGATACTTTCGACTCCTTCTGCCCGGAGATCCTCAAATACCATTTTCAGGGCTACCAGAATATTGGTCACCTGTCCCGGTATAGGGGGCTTACCCTGTTGGAGGCGAGATAAAAAAGACTCTGGAGTACTTTGGTATTCCCGCCCTTGGGAATGAAGCAATATATAGGCTGCCTGATAATCCATAAACTAGCTAGTTAAAAATAATCTTGAGGTAAAAGTATCCCCCTTGTTTCAGGGAATACTTTTAATTTAAACCACTAATTCTGATTGATCTGGTTGACCCATCAGCCACAACCAATGGATATGGGATTTGATAGCAGCAGTAAAACTGGGCAGCACATTATATTTCACGCCGTATTCTTTACAAGTAGCTTCGACAATAGGAGCGATCGCTGGATAATGCACATGGCAGATACCCGGAAATAAATGGTGTTCTACTTGATAGTTCAAACCCCCAATATACCAAGTCAAAAGAGCATTGTTAGGCGCAAAATCCACAGTAGTTTCCAATTGATGCACGGCCCAGTTATCAGCTAGGGGTTGGGAATTTTCTGGTAAACTTACAAACTTTGCTTCTGGCATACAATGGGCAGTCTGAAACACAAAACTTAGCCATAATCCAGCGATCGCACTGGCTCCAAAATAGGCTACCAGTACCTGCCAAGTAGGATGAAAATAGCAAGGAATGACAAAAGCTAAAGTAAAGAAAGTTAGCTTGCCGACAATAACAATAACTAAATCTTTACCCTTAGGTCTAGGGATTTTATACTCCCCAATACTGCCGAGGAGGAGGTCTTTGAAATCACGATAGAAATGCCATGCTACTACCAATAAACTGTAGAGGACTGGTAGATAAATATATTGGAAACGATGGAACCAGTAGTGCTTTTGTTGGGGAGCAAGACGGCATAAGGCCCCCATATTAATATCATGATCCACACCACAAACATTGGTATAGCTATGGTGCAGTAAGTTATGTTGTTGTTTCCATAAGTAGGAGCTTACTCCTAAAATATCCGCCCCGAATCCACAGATTTGATTAATGATGGTGTTATCTGAATAGGATTTATGGTTGCCGTCGTGCTGAATGCTTAAGCCAATTCCCGCCATGGCCATGCCCAGAGAAAGATTTAGGATAGTGGCCTGCCACCAAGTCTGGGCGACAAATACTAGTAATACCCAAGATATTAAAAACCAAGAAAAAATAGTCAAGGTTTTGAGGTACATTCGGGGGGCATCCTTAGGCGATTGCCCCGTAGTTACAAAATAATTATCTACCCGGTGCTTTAATTCTTGGTGAAAATCATTGGTGCGATCGTACTTAACTTTGAGGTGCTGATTAGCTGAACTAAACTGGCTAGATTGGCTAACTAAGTTCTCGGCAGAATTTCTAGAATCTAGGGTAGGATTTGGCTTTGTATTGGCTGTCACGCAGTTCTAATTCCTGAATTTTACTAAAGTTTTACTAATGTATTCTAATAATAACCTTTTTCATTGTCTCACGGAATTTGTTAAAATGCAGTGGACTAGGATGATTAGTAGATTTTTTAGGGTGACAATAAAGAATATAAAAAAAATATAAAATTATTATCTTAAGGAGATGAAAATAGCTATGACCGAGACTCCGACCCCCGTATCATTTCTTACGGCCGATGAATCGACTGAAGTAGACATTGCTCTACTTTCTTCTAGCGAAAAGTTTTTAACTAGGTTAACTATTTCCTCTCTCCGAGTTTTACAACAAATAGGTAAGGATCAAGGAATAGCTATTGAAGACTTAACACCTAAGCAAATTATTAGCTGGTTTGAGAATGATAGTAAAATTAGGCGAGAGCAAGGCATTGAGGCTGCATTCCTAAAGTGGTAAATCAAATGGCTAGTGAACCCTTAATTGAATTAAGAAATATTTCTAAATCTTTTGGAAATAATAAGGTTTTAGATCAGGCTAACTTAAAGATTAATCAGGAAGATGCCTTGGCAATTATTGGACCATCGGGGACTGGTAAATCAACAATTCTGAGAATTATAGCAGGATTAGAAGCTCCAGATGAGGGAGAAATTTTTATCAATGGTCAGAAACGTGAGGGCTTGATTGAAGATGCCCCAAGCCCAATCAAGATTGGCATGGTCTTCCAGCAATCGGCATTGTTTGACTCCCTAACGGTAGAAGAGAATGTGGGTTTTCTGTTGTCTCAACATTCTCGCTTGAAAGAGGAGGAGATTAGGGAGCTAGTAGAAGAAAACCTGAAAATGGTTGGTTTAAAACCAGAAGATGTTGCCCATTTGTATCCTGGTGCCCTGTCAGGGGGGATGCGGAAACGAGTTAGCTTGGCTAGATCAATTATAGTTGACCCTAAAAGACCCGAAGATAACTTGGATGTGATCTTATACGATGAGCCAACGGCTGGATTAGACCCGATCGCCTCTACAATCATTGAAGATTTAGTAAGGAAACTACGAGAGAAAAAGGCTGGAGGTAGTACCTATGTTATGGTAACTCACCAACAAAGTACTATCCAGCGGACAGCCGATCGAGTTGTATTTCTTTACGAAGGACAAGTCCAGTGGGATGGGAGAGTAACTGAGGTGGCTACTACCGATAATCGTTTAGTGAGACAATTCTTCACTGGTAGTACTGAAGGACCAATTAAGATGACAAAGTAGATATAAAAATAAGGTGAAAACCTCATGAACAAATTACAGTTAGCTTGCTTCTCTACGGTGATATTTGGATTGATCAATTCTTCGATCTTCCCCCCAAATTTACCTTCACCCCTCAGCTACAATCCAGAAGCTTTGGCAAAAAGTAAAAGTGGCGGCAGTAGTGGTGGCCGGAGTCGGGGGGGATCTTTTAGTGCGCCATCTAAGACTGCTCCTAAATCTGGAAATAGTTCTGATTCTCCATCTAATTCTAATAACAATAACAATAATAACAACAACAATAATAATCAGTATGCTCCGGGCTACCGAGCGCCAGTTTATGTTAATCCAAATCCTGTTATTGTGACCAATGGGAGTAGTAGCAGTGATGGGGCTGGGGTTTTTATCGCCATGATTATTTTGTTAATTATGGGTGGTGGGACGATCGCCCTTTTGGTCTGGTGGTTAAGTGCAAGGCAAAAAACTCAGGGGATGGCTGGGGGAAATTCTAAAGCTGAGAAGGAACTTAATAATGAAATAGTTACGGTTACTTGTCTGCAAATCGCTTTGTTGGCAGAAGCAAGAGAAATTCAATCTCGCTTGATCCAGTTAGCTAC
>JANMHD010000136.1:0-5853 GCA_031374985.1 Coleofasciculaceae cyanobacterium OTE_70_metabat_329
TCCTTTGGGATTGTTGAATATAATTTTTCAAAGGGTAAAATATATTTACTTGCTTCTTCTAAGCTCATATCATCAAAATCAATAATCCATCTTTCTGGCTGACCTTGAGGATTTTGGGCTAAGTTTACTCCCATAGAAAAAGGTTTGAGAATTTTTTGATTTTGTTGATCGCATTTAATCCAATTATTAGCCTCTGCTTCAGTAATAATAAACCCGGCTCCATTAGGTTCTACTCCTCGAAAACAGTAGTTAAAATTTGCTTTTAGCTTTACTGCTTGGGTAACATCAATTTCAGATTTGAGAGAAGAGTTAATATTTGAGACAACCTTGCGATCGATCCGACAGGTTAAATCTTGAGCCTTAAATGCTTTTATCCAATTTACAATACTTATATGCACTTTTGCTACACCAGACCAAGGCTGGGTAGAAATTGCATCATAAATATAGCCATTATTTTGAATAATATAATCTAGAGCAGCTCTACGACTTTGACCTTGAGAAATGGAATTAGTTGCAATTAAACCAGCGCGGCAATTTTCTTTTAATTGATCATGAGCAAGGCGGAACCAATAGGCACAAATATCTACGTGACCTTTTATATCAGGAAACTTTGCCACAACCCGATCAATATAATCATCCCCAAGTTCTAGCCGCTGCCGATGACCACCCAAAAAAGGCGGATTGCCAATTATGACATTGACCTGTTCCCACTCACAAAATAGAGCATCTTCACAACGAATATTCGTATCTAAATTATCCAAGGGCAATGGCTTATCTATTTCTATTAATAGGTTAGTTTGGGTTCCATAGAGCAAGCTTTTTCCTTCATCGATCGCTAGCTTCTTCCCCAACATTAAAGTTATTTTTGCCAACTCCACCGCAAAAGGTTTTATATCTATGCCATAAAATTGAGTGGTCTGAATTAAAGAGATTTTATCTAAGTTATAAGTAGAATCATTCCTCGATCTAGAGACTATATCAAGGTTAAAATTCTTTTGAATCTTGATCATTAATTCCATTTCTAATCGCTTCATTTCTCGATAGGCAACATAAAGAAAATTTCCACTACCACAGGCGGGATCAAGTACCTTAAATTTTACCATTTCTTGTTGTAAGATTAATAAATCTCTTAGGGTTTCAGCCGCCTCAACTTGTTCTCTCCAAGGACAAATAATTGTGGGTAAAATTACTTTTTGAATATCTGCCTTGCTGGTGTAGTGTGCTCCTAAAGCATGGCGCTCTTCTTTGCCCATACTAGACTCAAATAATGTTCCAAAAATAGCTGGCTCTACCTTCGACCAATTTTCCTTAGCTGCTTCTAAAAGTAGATCAATTTCTTCAAAATTTAGATCGATCGCTTCTACTGATGAGAATATTCTGGTATTAAAGTAGGGAACTTGATTATAACGATTAGCAATCGGGTATTGGTCTAAATCTTGTATAGCAGTATCCCTTCCCATTTGTCGAAATAAACCCCCGATTAAATTATCAATACTGCCCTTTTTTTCTTGGCACTCTGTCAACAATTCTATAAATAAGTTTTTTGGCAATAAACCAATACCTTCAGCAAATAAAACTATTACACACTGAAGCATAAACTGCTGTGCTCTATCAATATTCTCCTGTCGTTTTACTAATTGATTAAAAACCTGTGCCATCTTATCCGCCGCCGATCGAGTGACACTAAGTTGAGCAGAGTCAACAAATTCTTGAATATTCTGTAATGTACTGGTCATAATTTTCTTAATTTAACGTGAGTTCAGAACATCGCTAACTTTGATTTTACCTGTAACAGCTTCGCTAATTAGGGCGGTGCGATATTCTTTGTGTAGTTCGATAATGCGTTTGGTTTTAACAATTTTGGCATCAATTTGATCCCTCTCTTTTTTAATAGAAGCAGCGATCGTCTTTTGTTCTTTAAGGAGTAGTAAAAAAACTTAGCATTTCTTAGTGTATATAAAGAAAGATTTCTAATCGTTGTTCCACTTAAAAAATCTTCAAAATAATGAAATATATAATCTGATTTCAAGAAGAAATAAATAAACTCTGGAGTTGCTAAGGATAAACCTTCAATGTAAGCAGCACTTTTATTAAAAAAGACTTGCTCATTTTGATAAAAAGCCATTTTACCAATTGTCCCATTTAAGGATATAAGGATAGATTTTCTTTTTAAATTAATTCTGTATTTCTCATATTCCTAATTGTTAATACTTCTAGTTTCTGATTTAATATTTATTTCCCCGTTGACAAGATTTGTCCCATTAATGAAGTAAATATCTTAAAAATCTGTATATTCAGGTGTTCTGTGTATTCCATCTCCAATCTGACTAGCTAAAAACTTTAATTTCTTAACTTCTCAATGTTTGGGAATATCGCCAAGCCAATCAATGTCACTGGGTTTTAAATAGTACAATTCAAACCGAGTTATCTACCTATATTAATCAAACTCTTAAACCTCAACAAATTGCTTGGGCTTTCTCAGAATTACGCTATATATTTGCTGGTAAATCGATAGTCTCAGATGTATTTGTATTTACTTGGAATAATATTGCCTGTGATGAAAATAGTGAAATTTCTGATGCTTTTCCTTTAGCTCCTGACTGGACAATTGAGATTCTATCACCAGATCAAAGTCGGACAAAAGTAACAAAAAATATTCCATATTGCCTTAAAGACAGAACTTAAATGGGTTGGTTAATTGATCCTCAGGAGCAGCCTATTTTTGTGTATTTACCAAATCAATTATCAGAAGTATTTGATGATCAGGAAGCTATCCTTCCTACACCTATATTTGCTAGTAATTTACAACTAAGTATAAGAGACCTACTCCGGTGACTGATAAAGGTCGATCGCTAATTTTGGATATTCCTAATATATAGCGATCACCCTCTCCATTCCTAGATTTCAAAGAGCGATTCTCTTGCAGAAACACTACGTGAACGCATACCTAACTTGCACCTACTTGATCGCCTTGAAATAGATATAAGGCGATCTTTTTTATTTTTAAGACACGTGTTTGCTCCTGAGACAAAATTAGTTCAGATTATCCACAGCCTAGATTACTTACCTTCAAGTAATTACTTTAGACGATCGCCCAAAGGTTTGACTCATGGTTTTGAGGCGATCGCTCAACTCTTCCGTTAAGGCTCCTTCCCAATAGCGCCAAGCCCAGTTGCCCTCTGGACTGCTGGGGTAGTTCATCCGGGCATAGCCATCTAAACCAAGGATATCTTGGAGGGGAATAATAACTTGGTTAGCGATCGAACCCATTGCCAAGCGAATCAAATCCCAATGAATCCCCCAAGGACTAATAAATCCTACATAACGCTTCACATCTTCCTTCTGTTCTTCACTTAAGCTATAAAACCAGCCAATAGTTGTGTCATTATCATGGGTTCCCGTATATACTACGCAATTTCGCCCATAATTAAAGGGCATAAAATCATTGTTAGGCCCACTATTAAAAGCGAACTGTAAGACCTTCATCCCCGGAAACTCAAACTGATCCCGCAGAGCAACTACTTCATCGGTAATAATTCCCAAATCTTCTGCCAGAATCGGTAACCTGCCCAATTTCTCAGCAATTACCGTAAATAGTTCTGCCCCCGGAGCTTCTAGCCATTCCCCCTCCATCGCTGTTTTTTCCCCCCTTGGTACAGCCCAATAGGCCTGAAAGCCACGAAAATGGTCAATCCTGATAATATCTACATAGTCTAGGAGGGATTCAAAACGCTGTACCCACCAAGAAAAATTTTGTTTTTGCAAAGCTTCCCAGTTGTAGACTGGGTTGCCCCAGAGTTGCCCTGTAGCACTAAAATAATCTGGAGGAACTCCGGCCATCAAGGCCGGCTCTCTCGTTGCTTTATCTAGGCAAAATAGGTCTGGGTGAGACCACACATCGGCACTATCATGGGCGACATAAATGGGAATATCACCAATAACCTTAATACCCCGGAGATTGGCATACTGTTTTAACTCTGACCATTGCTGAAAGAAGGCAAATTGCAAATACTTATGAAATAGAGTCCGATCGCTAAGTAAACCCTGATAGTGAGCGATCGCCTCCGGTTGCCTAGTAGCAATACCTTCCTCCCAGCTAGACCAGCTTGCTCCTTGAAAATGCTCCTTAAGAGCCATAAATAAGGCGTAGTCATTCAGCCAGTAAGCCTTGGTCTCACAAAAACCGGCAAATTCTCTTTGAGCGATGGGGCTATTGTGTTGCTGAAAATTCTTAAATGCTGTTTCGTAGAGGGGCATTTTGTGGGCAATAACCCGATCAAAATCCACTGGATGCCCCGGCAGATCGGGAAAACTATCTAAGTCTTCTGCTGTCAACAATTGCTGTTCCCTAAGCTGTTCTGGGCTAATTAGTAGGGGATTACCCGCCATAGCTGAATAGGACATATAGGGTGAATTCCCATACCCTGTTGGGCCGATGGGCAATATCTGCCATAGCTGTTGATCTGTAGCGACTAAGAAATCAATAAATTGGTAAGCTTCTAACCCTAAGTCGCCGATCCCATAGCGACTAGGTAGAGAGGTAGGATGGAGCAAAACTCCGCTGGCACGAAAGAATGGCATAGGAAAATCTCAGGTAAATTATAATTTTTTCTCAAGGATGTCCCCCGTGTTGCGCAGGACATCTTTACTTTTTTAGCAGTAACATTTTGGTGCATTAATATAGTCTAAGCAAAAATATAGTAAATAAATTTCTAATGACTTATCGCAACCCTACACCTACTGTTGATATTATCATCGAGATGATCGATCGTCCCCATCGTCCCATTATTTTAATTGAACGCCAAAATCCTCCCTACGGTTGGGCTTTCCCCGGTGGTTTTTTGGATTATGGAGAAGCAGCAGAAACTGCCGCTATCCGAGAAGCTGCCGAAGAAACAACCCTAACGATTCAATTAATTGAACAATTTCAAGTATATTCCGATCCCCAGCGAGATCCCCGCAAACATACCCTGAGTATTGTCTTCATTGCCAGTGCAAAGGGAGAACCAAAAGCTGCCGATGATGCCAAGGATATCAAGATTTTCCATCCGTGGGAACAGCCGGAACAACTATGCTTTGACCACGGCAAAATCTGGCAGGATTACTGGCATTACCGTCACTACGGTATTAGACCCAGATTGAGCTAACACGATGTGAATTCGATAATAAATGGCAACTCAATTATCTTGCTGCGCGTAGCTCCTCTTGAATAACTCGGCGTAGTGTGTCTTCATCTAGGGGCTGCTTCACTTTTTCCAAATACTGCCGCAAAGCCTCATTGATGATAGTTTGATAGCCTTTACCAGCAGATTCACTCTGCTCTCGAAAGGTTTCTAGAATATCATCATCAATATAGATAGTGATGCGTGTTTTCCCTGTTTGGGGAATGACAGCCCCCCGCTTGGCTTGGCTAAAATCATATTCCGCTTTCATACTGTTTTCTCTCAGAACGTGTTGCAGGACGGGCTGAAATTAGGCGAATACGATTTCCTCGATCTGTATAAACCACAACTAACAAACGCCAGAGGTGATCCATCCCAATCACAACAAATCGCTGTTCTCCTTGAGCCGTTGTATCTTCAAAAGAAAGCGCATTTGGGTCATACAAAACTGCTTCAGCATCAGAAAACTTCACACCGTGCTTTTGCAGATTAATAACAGCTTTATGCGGATCCCATTCAACTTCCATGCATATAGTATATGCACAGGAACAAGTTTTGTGCTAGATGATTGAATTTCGGTAGGTATAACGTTCCCCTTCAACGGCGGCTAGTAACTTTTGCATCACCACCAGTGATTTTCGACCGTCCGTTGCAAGGGGGCTGTTATGGGGCGCGGCAACCTAATCTTTTG
>JANMHD010000144.1:0-5236 GCA_031374985.1 Coleofasciculaceae cyanobacterium OTE_70_metabat_329
ACCACATCCGTTACTTGAGCAAAGCGCTGGTTCCAAGGGCAGACATCCTGACAAATATCACAACCAGCCACCCACCGATCGAGCTTTTGGGAAATATCCGGTGGTAACTCCGGGCTGCGGTTCTCGATCGTATGATACGCAATACATTTATTGGCATCCACCACAAAAGGTTGGACGATCGCATCTGTTGGGCAGGCATCCATACAGCGAGTGCAACTGCCACAATGCTGGGTATGGGGGCGATCGGGCGTGAGTTCCAAATTCGTGATAATCTCACCCAAGAACACCCAACTGCCGTAATCCTTAGTAATAAGATTCCCATTTTTCGCAATCCATCCCAGACCCGATCGCTCTGCCCAGACCTTATCTTGGATGGGGGCAGTATCCACGTAGTAGCGGGTTTTGATGTCTGGATCCTGCGCCTCTAGCCATTGAGATAATGCCTTGAGCTTTTTCTTCATCACCTTATGGTAATCTCGCCCCCAAGCGTAGCGAGAGATTTTGGCTATTTTTGGATCTATCGAATGTTGGTGGGGAGTGTAGTAGTTGAGGGCGAGGGAGACGATCGATCGCACCTCTGGCATCAGTAATCTCACATCTTGGCGTTGAGGTCTTGCCATCCATTCCAGATCCGCTTGATATCCTTGAGCTAACCAAGTTTGTAAATGCTCCTCCGCTCCATCTTCTATATCTAGAGCGGCAATCCCAATTTTGTGAAACCCAATGATAGTAGCCTGTTCCCGGATTTGAGTAGAGGTAATCATCTAAGTAATATCAAATGGGTTCTTAGTGTACCTATTTCTTAGTCCGCAAAGGCGGACTTTGCTCTTGTAGCAGCGGTTTCAACCGCCTTGTGTAGAGAGAATCTAGAGTCTGATCTGGATTTGAAATAAGCTTTAACTGAACCTCAATTTAAGCGGCATGACAGAGCAAAACTGGCGGGGGATTAATGTTGGTAGTGGATATAGTGATATTCACAATAATCAATTCTTTTTTGGGCAAGCCCAAGCAGGTAGTCGTTTTTTTGATCGACTCCCTCCCAATACCGATAGTTTTGTTGGGCGGCTGGAGGAGCTGGCTCGAATGCGTAGCTGGCTGGGGGACTCGGTGCGGTTGGTGGGGATGGCTGCGGCGGGGGGATTTGGCAAGACCTTTTTGGCGGCAGAAATCTATCAACAACCTGACCAACCTGATCAACAGGAATCTCTGCCAGTATCTACCCAGAAATTTGAGCAAAAGATTTGGCTGAGTTTTAGTGAGGCTTATAGTTTTGCGGTGGCGGGGCGGTGGTTGCTGGAGCAACTTGGGGTGCAGGATGATGGCAGCACTAATGATGCAGACTTGGCGGCGGAAATAGTCGGGCAGTTGTCGGCGCGCAGGTGTTTGGTGGTGTGGGATAACTTGGAGAGTTTGTTGGACGAGCGGGGGGATTTGTTGCCTAGTTATGGGTATTTTTTGCGGCGGTGGTTGAGTCATGGGGCAGAGAGTTGTGTGGTGTTGACTAGTCGGGTGATGGTAGAAGTGCCGGATAACCGGGCGGCAGCGGTGCGCTGGGAGAGATTGCAGGGGTTGACGATGGGGGCGGGGTTGGAGTTGTTGAGACAGAAGGAGATTTCTGGGCAGGAGGAGGATTTGCAGAAATTTGTCCAGTTGGTGGATGGGCATCCTTTGTTGCTGGATCTAACGGCGGGATGGCTACGAAATCGGCGGAAGAATCTGGCACCGGAGGTAAGCTATGCCCTAGAGAAGGATGATCTATTTCGATTGCAAGAAATTGTCGGGGAGCATCGGGGAGACCCAGAAGCCAGTGTGGGGAAGATATTAGGGGCGAGTGTGGGGTTGCTATCAACCGAGTTGCGGGTTTTGTGGCAGGAGTTGAGTGTGTATCGGGGGAGTTTTGGGCTGGGGGCGGCGCAGGCCATGGCAGCCGGGGTGAGTTTAGAGGATTTGTTCTTTTTGGCAAGGTGTTCGCTGCTGGAGGAGGCATTAGAATCATGGCAATTTAGTTTTCTGCCTCTCCTGAAAACCTATGCCCAAATGCAGGCAGGGGAAATTGCTCCTGCCCATGAAAAAGCCTTGGGATATTTTCAGATGGCTTGTGAGCCGATTACCCCAGTAGCTCCGGCAATGGTGGCAACTCCCTATCTAGAAGCTTTCCATCATTTTTGTGAGTTGGGGCGCTATGGCGAGGCGTTGGAGTTGTTGGATATACAGACGGTGGCGGAGGAGAGATATAGCAGTTGTGATATGTTGCTGAAGTTCCGGGGGTTAGGTTCGGATCGGGTAGTTTTATTAGATCTTTATCTGAGCATTGTGGACAAACTAGAGCAGCCTTGGCAGCGAGCTAATACGTTAAAAGCGATCGGTGATGTCCAGCAATTTCTCAAGCAATGTGAAGCGGCTCTAGAGAACTATGGTCAGGCACTGGAAATGTATCGGGCTGTGGGCGCTCGTTTGGGGGAAGCTAATACCTTAAAAGCGATCGGCGATGTCCAGCAATTTCTCAAGCAATGTGAAGCGGCTCTAGAGAACTATGGACAGGCTCTGGAAATGTATCGGGCTGTGGGCGATCGTTTGGGGGAAGCTAATACCTTAAAAGCGATCGGCGATGTCCAAGAAAACCTAGAAGAGAGGATGATCTATTTGCAATCTGCGATGGAATTATATGAAGCTGTTGGTGATCTCTACAGCCAAGGTCGCCTATTAGTTCTATCGATCGCCCCGACCCTGCATCAACAAGGACAAACCGCCGCCGCCATCAAAGCCCTTGAACAAGCCGCCGAAATTGGCAGAAAAATTGACTTCGCCCCCCTAACCGACTACGCCCTAGAACGCCTCGCAGAACTGACCTAGAAATTAAAACCGGGAATGCGATCGCATCCTGCTCTTGGTCGGACAAAGTTTTTAATTGAGCATTGGCGCAAGCCTCCCCTAGGGCGATCGCTCGTTCCAACAATTTAGTCATAGTAAAATTTCTCTTCGATCTTTTCCTAACTGCATCATAAGTAAAACTTGCTAGAATACAGATGAATTAAAACCCCTACAACACAATGAGTATCAATCTTACCCTTGACCAAGAAAAATTTATCAAAGCCAAGCTGGAATCCGGGAAATATCAAACTCCCGAAGAAGTGATCTCCAATGCTCTGCGGCTACTAGATGAATACGATCTCTCTGAGACTGCATGGGTTGCGGATGTGCAGATCAAAATTGATGAGGCGATCGCGGCATCTGAAGAAACTCCACCTATTGACGGCAAGACCTTCATCAATGAGATTCTAGAACGATTTGCCAAGAGATAGAACTATGAGTCGCCATGTTATCAACATTCTTGCTACTCGCGATCTCAATGATATTGCTGATTACTTCACCAACCATAATGTAGAAGCCGGAGAGCAATTTTTTCAGGAGTTCGATCGCAAGTGTCAACAGCTAGTTGATTTTCCAAGTTTGGGTAAAAGCTATACAGAGATTCGTCCAGACCTTAGGGGATTATCAATCAAGGGTTATATTATTTTTTACCGAATTGTAGATGACGGAGTTGAAATATTGCGAGTTTTGAGCGGTTATAGGAACTTCTCCAAATCTTTTCCAAAAACTTAAATGCTCTAGATCAAAAATGGATTTTAGGACATTTTAAGGTAATCTGGTGAGAGAAATCAGCAAGTTGAGAAAGAAGCGTAGCATGGGAACTAAATACCATCGGGTTTTACTAAAGTTGAGCGGTGAAGCTCTTATGGGCGATCTGGGCTACGGCATTGACCCGGCTGTGGTACAGGATATTGCCCAAGAAGTAGCAGCAGTGGTGGCTAGTGGTGTCCAATTAGCGATCGTCGTGGGGGGCGGTAATATTTTCCGGGGGATGAAAGCTTCTACCCAAGGCATGGATCGGGCAACGGCAGATTATATTGGCATGATTGCCACAGTGATGAATGCCATGACCTTGCAGGATGCCCTAGAACGTAATGGGATTCCCACAAGAGTTCAGAGTGCGATCGCCATGCAGGAGCTGGCTGAACCCTACATCCGCCGTCGAGCCATCCGGCATCTAGAGAAAGGGCGGGTAGTGATTTTTGGGGCGGGTTCAGGAAATCCCTTTTTTACCACAGATACCACGGCAGCCCTGCGAGCAGCAGAGATTGATGCGGAGGTAATCTTTAAGGCAACTAAGGTAGATGGCATCTACGATGCGGATCCTGTGACTCATCCCAATGCCCATCGCTACCAAAGCATTACCTATAGTCATGTTTTAACCCACGATCTACGGGTGATGGATAGTACAGCGATCGCCCTATGTAAGGAAAATAATCTGCCCATTATGGTGTTTGATATATCTGTTCAAGGCAATATTCTCCGGGCAATTAATGGAGAATCAGTAGGCACAATTGTAGGAGGTTCCTGTGAAGTTATCTGAAGTCGAAAGTCAAATGCAAAAAACCGTTGACGCTACCCAAAAATCCTTTAATAGTATTAGGACAGGGCGAGCTAATGCTAGTGTCCTCGATCGAGTCATGATCGACTACTACGGCAGTCCCACCTCTATCAAGGCTCTGGCCACTATTAATACGCCGGATTCCAGTACTGTGATGATTCAGCCCTTCGATCGGGGTAGTCTCAGCCAAATTGAAAAAGCCATTTCTCAATCTGATGTGGGTCTAACTCCCAATAATGATGGGCAGGTAATTCGGCTGAATGTGCCGCCCCTGACCTCCGAGCGCCGGAAGGAATTTGTCAAAACTGCGGGGAAATTGGCAGAAGAAGGACGGATTGCCCTGAGAAATATCCGTCGGGATGGGGTGGATTCTGTGAAAAAGCAAGAAAAAGCTAAGGAAGTCTCAGAAGATGAATCGAAGGATTTACAAGCCCAGATTCAAAAACTAACCGATAAATATGCGGCAAAAATTGATGAACTATTAGCTGCCAAAGAGAAAGATATTGTCACTATCTAGATTTAGGAGGCTAAACAATGTTTGATTGCATTATTGTGGGAGCCGGAGTAGCGGGAGCTAGTGCTGCCTATCATTTGGCGAAAGCTGGACACAAGGTTTTAGTCTTGGAGAAGTCGACCTTTCCCCGTTATAAAGCCTGTAGTGGGGCTGTCTCTCCGGCGATCGCCCCTTGGTTTGATTTTGATTTTAGTCCGGCCATTTCTCGCAAAGTAGATCAAATTTCTTTAACTTGGCAGATGGGGGATGCGATTAATCTGACCCTGAAATCTCCTGAACCCATGTGGATG
>JANMHD010000194.1:0-2261 GCA_031374985.1 Coleofasciculaceae cyanobacterium OTE_70_metabat_329
TTGTTGTTAGGAGCAAAATATATTGCTGGCAACTTACTTACAAAAGTTAACTAGCTAATCATTCCCTGACATAAAATTAGACTTGTTAAATTAATAACTAAAAACTAGTTTAAATTAGGTATAGGGGAAATATAAATTTAATCTTCATTCCCTAGGTAATATCTCTTAATTAATTTACAATTTCCTAGTCTAGGTAGAAGTTAGAGCAATATCTTATCAGATAGACTTATGCAACTTTAATGTTGTTTAATTGTGATTTAGGCATTAATTAGTTACTAGTTAATTATTGATTAAGTTTTGTCTAAGAATCTCATAATTTCTTGCATCTAATTATGTATCTAGCTATGGAAATAAACTGTTCTAATTATGTTAAAACACATTAAAAATCTCAGATAAGTTTGTGGTGAAAATAGGAGAATATCTATAATCAATTTGTTTATGTCAGAAGCAAAGTAGAATAATGATTAGCCAAAATTAATCTAACAATTCCCTCTGACAATCCCCTAGAAGGAAAGCCAAGATCAGGAGCAAAGCTATGGAAAGAATTTCAATAACTCAAGGGGCAGGGCAAGGTGGGAGACAACAGACAGTGAATGAGCCTGCCCACGATATTTGGAAGGAGCAACGCCATCCCTTAGATTGTATTTTTTGCCCTCGATCGGTGGCAGTGATTGGCGCCAGTGAAAGACCGGGGAGTGTGGGCAGGACTTTATTGTGGAACTTGATCCAGAGTCCCTTTGGTGGCACGGTGTTTCCGGTTAATCCCCAGCGTTCTAGTGTTTTGGGGATCAAATCCTATGTAGATATGGCTAGCGTCCCGGAGGTGGTGGATCTGGCGGTGATTGCGACTCCGGCGGTGACGGTGCCTCAAGTAATTCGAGAATGTGTAGAGGCGGGGGTGAAGGGGGCGATTATTGTCTCGGCGGGGTTTAAGGAGATCGGGGCGGCGGGGATTGCCCTAGAGGAGCAGGTGCTGGCGGAAGCCCAACGGGGGGGAATGCGGATTATTGGACCTAACTGCTTGGGGTTGATGAATCCCTTGGCTGGCTTGAATGCTACCTTTGCAGGGACGATCGCCCGGGCTGGCAATGTGGCTTTTATTAGTCAGAGCGGGGCGCTTTGCACTTCGATTTTAGATTGGAGCTTGGGGGAAAATGTGGGTTTTAGTGCCTTTGTTTCCATTGGTTCCATGCTAGATGTGGGCTGGGGAGATTTGATTGAATACCTCGGTGATGACCCCCATACCCATAGTATTGTCCTTTATATGGAGTCCATCGGCGATGCCCAAAGGTTTCTATCGGCAGCGCGGGAAGTAGCTATGGATAAGCCGATTATTGTCCTCAAGGTAGGACATACCGAGGCGGCAGCCCAAGCAGCAGCTTCCCATACAGGAGCCTTGACTGGGAGTGATGATGTCTTAAATGCCGCGTTTCGTCGGTGCGGGGTGTTGCGAGTGCATACTATTTCTGATTTGTTTGATATGGCAGAAATTTTGGCAAAACAACCCAGACCTAAGGGCAATCGTCTGTCGATCGTCACCAATGCGGGGGGCCCCGGGGCGATCGCTACTGATGCTCTCATTAGTGGTGGAGGAGCTTTGGCAGATTTGGCTCCAGAAACCATAACCAAGCTCAATGAATTTTTACCTCCCCAGTGGAGTCATCACAACCCCATTGATATTCTCGGTGATGCCAATAGCGATCGCTATGCCCAAACCCTAGATGTGGTTGCCCAAGACCCAGACAGTGATGGCTTACTAGTAATTCTCACGCCCCAAGCCATGACCAACCCGACCCAAACGGCGGAGCAACTCAAAGCCTATAGTCACCTAGGCAAACCAATCCTCTCTAGTTGGATGGGGGGGGCTGGGGTCGCTGCGGGAACGCAAATCCTCAATCAGGCAAATATTCCCACCTTTCCCTACCCGGATACTGCCGTCCGCCTGTTCAACTATATGTGGCAGTATACCTACAACCTCAAGGGAATTTATGAAACGCCCTCCCTCCCAGCAGATTCCGATTCCTTTGCCCCCGATCGCACCCTTGCCAGCCAAATTATTACCCAAGCCATAGAGGTCGATCGTCCCCTCTTAACAGAGTATGAATCCAAGCAATTATTAGCTGCCTACGGGATTCCTACAGTGCCTACAGAAATCGCTACTAAAGTATCAGAGGCGGTGACTATGGCCGATCGCCTCGGCTATCCCGTAGTGCTGAAACTACACTCAGAAACCATCACCCATAAAACTGATGTGGGGGGAG
>JANMHD010000222.1:0-6904 GCA_031374985.1 Coleofasciculaceae cyanobacterium OTE_70_metabat_329
ATACTATATTTACAGGACTTATTTTATGTTCGTCTTTCTCTCAAACTATACAATTTTCTTGGTTCGGTGCGTTGCTCTCTCGAACTCCGCATTTACAAAATTAACAAACTTGCAAGGGTTTGTCAAGCGGTTTTCGGAAAATTTCTTTTAAATAGTTTTTTACTGGGGACTAAGTAGCTTATTTGACAAGGATTTGAGGCATAATGGTCAAAGTATTTTGACTAGGTAATTTAGTTATGTCCATGAGTTTCCAGCAGGTAATTTTGTCTTTACACAAGTTTTGGGGCGATCGAGGTTGTTTAATTGCCCAGCCCTACGATGTGGAGAAGGGGGCGGGGACAAAGAATCCCCACACTTTTTTGCGGGCTTTGGGTCCAGAGCCTTGGTCGGTGGCTTATGTGGAGCCGTGCCGTCGTCCGGGGGATGGACGGTATGGAGAGAATCCGAATCGATTTCAGCACTATTATCAATACCAAGTTTTGATTAAGCCCTCGCCGGATAATATTCAAGATATTTATTTAGATTCTCTGAGGGCTCTGGGGATTCAGCCGGAGGAGCATGATATCCGCTTTGTGGAGGATAACTGGGAAGATGCGGCGGTTGGGGCTTGGGGTACAGGCTGGGAGGTATGGCTGGATGGCATGGAGGTGACGCAGTTTACCTACTTTCAGCAGTGTGGAGGAATTGATTGTCATCCGGTGTCGATCGAGATTACCTATGGTTTAGAGCGCCTAGTGATGTATTTGCAAAATGTAGATGCTTTAGTAAAAATCCAATGGAATGAAACTGTTACCTATGGAGATGTACATTTTCAGGGAGAGATTGAGCAGTGTATTTATAATTTTGAGGCTTCTAATCCAGAGTTGTTGTTTAACTTATTTGAGCTTTATGAACAGGAATCTAAGCAGTTAATCGCCAGAAAACTGGTGTTGCCTAGCTTAGATTATGTATTGAAGTGTTCCCATGCGTTTAATCTTCTGGATGCGAGGGGTGTGATCTCGGTGACAGAAAGAACTAGATATATTGGTAGAATTAGGCAATTAGCTAAACAAGTAGCTCTTTTATACGTGCAACAGCGAGAGGAATTAGGTTTCCCTTTACTTAAAGCCACTGAAGCAGAAAAAACTGTTACTTTGTCTGAAGTTTAGTAGCTAAGAATTAGTAATTCTCAATTTAGGATTTTTTATGGGAAATAATTTGAGTGAGTTGTTAGAGCCAATCGCTCAACAGTTTCGGAGTTTGGGTGTGCCGGAAGTAATTGTGCATTGGGGGCATCCGTTGATGATGGCGATCGTCTCTCTAGTGATGGGAAGTTTTATAGGATTGGCGGGATGGCGGGGCAGGTTAGTTACAGATGAGAAGGCCGCCTTAAAAAGTAAGCTTGATCATCGCCAACTAGCTCCTTGGCTATTTTTCTTCTTGGCAGCGGGCTATACAGGCGGCTTACTATCCCTAGTCATGCAACACAAGCCCATTTTAGAAAGCCCCCACTTTTGGACAGGATCGGGAGTGCTAATTTTGTTGGGGATAAATGGATTAATTTCTGGCTCTGGCTTTTTAGGAAATAAACCAGCCCTGCGGACTGCCCATGCTTATTTGGGGAGTATTGCCCTTTCTATTTTGTTTTTGCACGGACTATTGGGGTTAAAGCTGGGTTTAGCAATCTAAATGATGGCTACTAATGGGGTGCTTTTCTGTTTAGCTTATATTTGGGGATTGCTATCTACAGCAATCTGGATTTTACCTGACCGCAATGTTCCTAGTGTGCCTATTTTTCAATTGGCTATTCCTGTATTGGGAACTTTGGTTTTCGGGATAGGGGCAGCGATCGCAATTCCCAAATTTTTTAGAACTGCCCCCAGTTCTCGTAGTTGGCTTATGGCGGGATTAATTGCTGCTCTGGCGATCCTATATCTCTGGTATCGCCAACCCAGCCCAGCTTTTAATGATGTTAGTAAATTTCTCAAGCAACTAGAAGGTAAGCCGAAAAGTGAACTGGTGACAGTCCAAGGTGTAGTCAAAGAGATGCCGATGCTGACTCGGAGCTACAAAGTCAGGTTTTGGCTAGAAACTCAACAAATACAACCAGAACCAGGTAGAACTGAGGTTGCTACAGGAAATCTCTACGTAACTGTACCCTTGCTGCAAGCTATAGGAATTTATCCCGGAGATGAGGTAAAAGTTAGTGGAAATTTGTACGAACCCCAAGAGGCAGCGAATCCTAGGGGGTTTAGCTTCCGGGCTTTCTTGGTAAAAGAAGGAAGTTTTGCTGGTTTTACTGGCAAGTTCCTCAGTTTGACTAGTCGGCAATTCAGTGATTCCCCAAGGTGGGGCTGGTGGCAGGTCAGGCAGAAGATTGCTCGATCGCAAATTCTATGGTTAGGCAGTCCTGCGGGGCAGCTTCTTAGTTCGATGGTGCTGGGCAGTCGGGCGGTGGATTTACCCTACGATATTAAGGATCAATTTATCGCTGTAGGATTAGCCCATGTGCTTGCTGCTTCTGGGTTTCAGGTATCTCTGCTCCTAGGGGCATTGCTGTATATCACCAGAAAATACTCTCCCAAGATTCAGTTCCTAGTCGGCTGCCTAGGATTATTTATTTTTATTAGTTTAGCGGGTTGGCAACCTGCTGTAGCCAGAGCGGGGGTAATGGGATTTGGAGTCTTGTTAGCAGTTCTATTAGACAGAAAAATTAAACCATTAGGCTCTCTACTTGTAGCCGCAACTTTACTTTTGATTGCCAACCCTTTATGGGTTTGGGATTTAGGATTTCAGCTAAGTTTTTTAGCAACTTTTGGTTTGGTTACAACTGTAGAAACTATAACTAAAAGATTAGATTGGCTGCCTAGTACGATTGCTGCTTTGATTGCCGTGCCCCTGGCCGCATCGGTGTGGACATTACCTTTATTATTTTATGTTTTCAGCATTTTTAGTACCTATAGTATTTTTGTTAATATTCTGAGTACCCCTTTGGTCAGCATTATTAGTTTAGGTGGGGTAATTAGTGCTTTGGCAGCAGTAATTTATCCTTTGGCGGGGAGTGCGATCGCTTATCTTTTGAATCTGCCACTTTGGGGATTAATTAATCTAGTAAATTTCTTTAGTAATGTACCAGGAAATCTAATTGCAGTGGGAAAGATTTCTCTAGGTCAAATGTTGTTAGTTTATGGAATTATGGTTGCCCTTTGGTTAATGCCAAAACTTCAGAAGTATTGGTGGCTAATTAGTTTAGGAGCGATTGCCATTATTCTGATTCCTAATTGGTATTACCAAAAACAACTAGTCCAATTAACTCTTCTGGCGACTTCTAGAGAGCAAGTAATAGTTATTCAAAATCAAGGAAAAGTTGGTTTGATTCACTCAATTAAGGCTAGTACTATAAATTTTACTTTAAATCCTTTTCTTCAGCAACAAGGAATAAATAATATAGATTCCCTCGTCAATCTAAATGCTAGTCCTGAAAAATTAAAACAAAAAATTGCTAAACTCTATATATTAGATTCAAGTAACAATAAACTTCTAACTCCTAATCAAGAGACTCTAACATCAGGTCAAGAAATAGAATTTGCTGGTTTACGATTGAAAATATTAGATCAGACAATACCAGTTTTGCAGTTAAGTTTTGAAAATGATAATTGGTTGTTTTTAGGTAAAACTGATGATAAAGAACAAAAGCAGTTATCCCAGCTATTACGGCAAAGGAATCTTAAGAATATTGATGCCCTATTTTGGTTAGGAGAAAACTTATCACCAAATTTATTACAGAATATAGAAGCTAAGGTAGCGATCGCTTCTGCTAATCAAATTGCCCCTGATACTTTAGAAAAATTTCAACAATCAAATACTAAGGTTTATTGGACAGGACAAGATGGAGCAATTCAATGGACACCCCAGAGAAGTTTTGCTGCCACTTTAGAACAAAATGATGGTGGGATTTAATTTTTAATTGGAACTTTACCTAATATTTCACTCAGGAATTTTCTGAAGATATTGACTATCTAATAAAAAAGCTCCTTTTTGGGCAAAAAGCACGCCCCAATAGCCACCGGGACGGCGATCGATGATTAATCCCGCTTCTCCCACCATTAAAATATCTGGAGGACGCAGCATCGGCATCGGATCGGCAGTTTTGATATAGGCAGGAAGTTTAATGATACTTACTTTGTCACCTACCATTAATTCTTGATTCATAATTAATTTATTAAGATGATACTTTCACTTCATTCAGCCAAAAACTACAGGAATGAATTAATTTGTTATTTTTTGTTCTGGGCATAGTTTCTAAAACTAAGTAAGTCTTTTCTATCGAGTTAGGTAAGAAAAATTCCCAAGTAGAATTTCCTATAAAATTTTTGACATTTGTAGAGTTAATTAATTCACCCTGATGATTAAATAGTTTAAATCTAAAGGATAAGTCTTGACAGAAAGGGTAATAGAAATTGACATTACCTGTGATTTTTATAATTTTAGCAGGTGGAGCTAGATAAAGGAATGATCGAGTCCAAGGTTGAGAGTCTTGGGTAGGAAAAGCAATTAAAGTATAGCTATTATCTCTATCAGGGATAACGGCAGTACTATTTAGCCAATCACTCAAACTAAGCCAAGGTAATTGAGAACCCGGCATTTCCTGAATCTCTACTTGAATCGCAGCTAAAGTTTTTATAGTGTCTTGGAGAGAAGTGGGTCGAGTTCTTTGGTAAATTTTAACTGTCGTATTTCCTTGAAGTTGAAATTGCATTGGTAATTCTTTGAAATCTTGAGTAATCAACCAATTTTGCATAAAAATATAAAATACCACCCTAGCCACATCATATTCATCAGGAGGTAACCATTCACCATTAGCAGGAAACTCGGTAAAGTCTCCTAAATATTCTCCTAAATTATTAGGTAAAACCACAAATTCTGCTTGTAATAATTGCTCTAAGGGATAGTGATCTTGAGAATCTGCTTGGGCAGTACTGATAATATTTAAAAGTTGATTTTTATTACCATAAAGAAAAATTTCTCCAGAATTAATGAGGCTAGGACTGAGATGTAATCTTTGATAACCTACTACATAAATTGGCTCTTGGCGAGGTGCGATCGCTCTTAAATATTTAATTAATCTACTTACCTCATCATAATCATACCGTACAATAGGGGGAATACTCAAGGCAAATAAGGAACGAAAATGTTGATATAATTTACCAGTATTGGTAAATCCTATTATTAGATTAGTAGTTAGAAATAAAATAGTTATACTAATTAAAAAAGTTTGCAATCTCCTTCCAAAATAATGATGAATATTTGCTATTAATAAAGTTATCCCTATTACTACTAAAGGAATGATATGGAGAAAATAAAAGACATTTCCATAGCGGAGTCTAAATAACCATATTGCTAGAGATATCAAACCAGAGAAAACTATAATATTAATTTTTTTATCATATTTACTATAGAATTTCTTATTGACGTAAGTAAAAATAAAACCAATAATTATGAATAACCAAGGAATAATTCCTAGAAGTTCTAAATAATGTTGAAAAATTGTAGCAAAGGGCAGACTCCAAGAGGTGTAGAGATTCTTATAGTTAGTGGTAATCGCTTGATTTGTAAACTCTGGCACTATTGTCTTCAAGGTAAATAAGCAAGTATCTATCACGAAAAATAGCTGAAGACTATTAACGGCTAAACTCCAGATTCCTAACCACCAATTCTTTCTAATATCTTTTCTAATTAGTAAGATAAAATCAATTAAAGCTACAATACCTATTGCCCCTAATAAAGCAATTCCGCCATAGGCAAAGTGACGACGGATCATAATTGCCATAGCGATCGCCATTCCAATTAAGGGAATTCGCAAATATTTAAAAACTTTTACAGCCAGCTGACTAATAAATTCTTGAAACCAGTTAATATTTATCTGGTTTATGGTACTTTTACCTTTGACAAAATCTAATAAAATTTTCCCGCTTAGTTTAGACCAATCTTGAGTAAAGCTTTGGGAGAAATAGCTATTAAGAAAAGAATCTTTTGATAAATCTTTAGCAGATACTTCTATTAATTGTAAATAAAGTAATGTAGCGATCCCCATAAATGTAGCCGCCCCCGTATCAGGAATTCCTAAAAAAGTGGACATCCAAGTTACGGGAGTTAGTAAAGTAATTAGGGCGGCGAACCAGAAGTATTTATTTTTCTGACGGGGTACTAATTGGGCTGCCACACTACCCATAACTAAACTAAAAGGGAAGAGATAAACTAAGGCTAAACCTATTTGATAAGATGCTCTAGATTTACCCAAAGTTAATAGAAAAGGCACAAGAGGAATAGTATAGAGTCGGTTTCGATCGCTCCCCAAAGAATCCATGATCATTTGCCAAGCTGACTCTGGAGAATTTTCCCAAGCTTCTACTATTTCCAGAGTTCGATTATACCAATCAATCCACCAATGAAAATTATGTTCTTGTCCTGTATAAATCAGGGTAATTGCTACCGTAGCTAGAGCAAGTAGAGTTCCTAAACAGAAGTTGGATAAGAGACTTCTAGTGAATTGTGGTTTACCCATTAGCAATTAGTCGTGAAAATTTAGCCGTAAAAATTTAATCGTGAAAACTTTGATAAAATCTTCAAAATAATAGCACTACTCTGGTTTTAATGCCCAAACTGGAGCATTCTTCTGATCCACCAAATTTAATTTTGTCTCTAGGTCAGCAGTCAGTTTTTGGGCTGCACTCTTAGAAGAACCTTGGGTGTAATCAGCTACAGCGATCGCCTCACCAATACATACCTGCACTGCACAGCGCCAACTAGGATAAGTCTGACTATAGCGAATACTAATAGGAATAACTTTGGTTTGCAACTCTGGATGATTATTCTCCACTTGTAGGGCAATTCTAGCTAGACCGGGCTTGATTGGGTTTACTCG
>JANMHD010000243.1:0-11081 GCA_031374985.1 Coleofasciculaceae cyanobacterium OTE_70_metabat_329
GATGCATCAGTGCCACTTATTTTTTTACCCTGAGGGTCGTTGTAGCGGAAGGGCGCATGGTCTGAGGAAAATATTTGAAATGTGCCATTGAGCAAACCTTCCCACACCGATTCCTGATTTGCCTTATCCCGTGGTGGCGGACTACACACGCATTTTGCCCCTTCAAAGCTATCTCCTAATTTCTCCCCTAAATCTTCTTCTGTTAAAAATAGATATTGGGGACAAGTTTCTGCATAAAGGCGTAAACCCCGATTTTGTGCCCATTTAATTTGGGCGATCGCTTCTCTGCCCGATACATGGACAATCAAAATTGGAACATCTACCAGTTCTGCCAAAGAAATTGCCCGGTGGGTTGCTTCCCGCTCTACTACCATTGGTCGAGAAGTGGCATGGTAGCGGGGTAAAATTTGCCCAGCAGCTTCTAGTTGCACAATCATCCAAGCAATACAATCGGTATTTTCGGCATGGATCATGGTTAGGGCGCCCTCCCGCCGAGCTAAGGCCAACACTGAGAGGATTTCATAGTCATTGAGCTTTAAATCATCATAGGTCATGTAGATCTTAAAGGAGGTGTAACCCGCCTTGATCAGACTGGGCAACTCCTTCTCTAATACCTCTGGGGTGGGGTCAGCAATGATGGGATGGAAAGCATAGTCAATGATGGCCTTACCCTCTGCCTGCTCATGGGCGTAGGCAACGGCAGCCTTGAGGGATTGTCCCTTAAACTGGCGAGCAAAGGGAATAATAGTCGTAGTTCCCCCACAGGCCGCCGCCACTGTTCCTGAATAGAAATCATCCGCCATCACCACGTTGCCAGTCATAGGTTCTGCTAAATGGCAATGGGCATCAATTCCCCCCGGCAGAATTAGGCGATCGCTGGCATCGATCTCTATATTTCCCGCAGCCAGATCTATCCCCAAGGCAGTAATTTTGCCGTTTTGAATTCCAATATCACACTGCATAATATCGGCAGCAGTGGCGATCGTGCCGTGGCGAATCACTAAGTCAAACATTGCAACATCCTTGGTTTAATATCCTTGGTAATAAAGATTTTGACCCTAGGGCAGAGAAACTTCTTTACTCTTGGGTCTCTTTTGGTAATTGGATAAGGAAGTAATGGCCAAGAGAGTTAACCCGATCAAAACAAAGGAGAAAATAGTTGTCAAAGTACCCAAGGCGTAAAGGGCTGGGGAAGTTACATTAGTAGTCATACCAAAGATTTCGAGGGGTAGGGTATTGGTGTCTCCTGATGCTAGGGATGTGCGAGTAAATTCATCGTAGGACAGGGTAAAACTTAGCAAAGCTACCCCCACCACACTAGAGGCAATCAGAGGAAAGACAATCTGCCAAAATGTAGTGATATCATTAGCTCCCATATCCCGGGCTGCTTCTTCGTAAGCAGGATTAAATCGTCCGAAGATGCCCAACATAATTAGGAAAGCAAAAGGGATACTCCAAGTTAGATGCGCTCCTAGGGCAGAGGTATACCAAGCATTGGTCATGCCAGTTAAGTTAAACACTACGGCAATCCCTAGGGAAATTAAGATACTAGGCACAATCAGACTAGAAATAGTCAGGTAAAAAATTATTCCTGATCCCTTAAAACGGCTCCGAAATGCCATGCCGGCCATGACACTGAAGACAGTTGTTAGTATCATGACAATTATGCCTAGGGAGAACGATCGCCAAAAAGAATCCACAAAGTTACCAACTCGTTGTTCTTCAAATACCGATTGCATCCACATGAAGCTAAACCCCTTCATAGGAAAGGTTAAACTGCCCTCAGGACCTTGGAAGGAAAGAATAAAAACAGCCGACATGGGACCGTAGAGAAACAAGACAAAGAGGGCAAAGAAACCAGCTAGAAAATAATAAGATAGGGGACGTTTTTGCTTTTCCATAATTCCTCTATAGCTCTTTCCGAATATCAACAACCCGCAAAATAGCGGACACGAGAACTAGGGTGACTAACAATAAGATCACCGCATTGGCAGCAGCGAGGGGATATTGTAAACTGCCAATTTGATTTTTAATTAAGTTACCGACAGAGGCAACCTGACCACCCCCCATAAGGCGTACCGTGGCAAATTCTCCCATGACTAAGGTGGTGATAAAAATAGTCCCGATCGCAATGCCCGATGCCGACAGGGGTAAAATAATTTCCTGTTGAATTTGGAAGGGGGAAGCTCCAGCATCCTCGGCGGCCGAGACTAGCGATCGATCAATGCGGATCATGCTATTAAAAATTGGTGCCACCATAAATAGGGCATAAAGATGGATCATCGCTAAAATCACCGAAAAATCTGAGAACAGAAACATTTCAATAGGTTTATCGGTGACATGCAACCCCATCAAGGCTTGGTTGATTAAACCCTCCCGCCCTAGGAAGGGAATCCAAGAAATCATCCGAATAATATTTGAGGTTAGAAATGGCACAGTACAGATCAAAAATAGGATGGTCTGCCATTTTGAACTCTTGACATGAAATGCTAGAAAATAGGCTACTGGATAACTAATAAGCAAACAAATTAACCAGACAAGCCCTACAAACTTAAAGGTATTGAAATAAGTAGCTAAGGTAACTTTGGAAGTAAAAATGTTAATGTAGTTCGTCAAGGTAAAACCGGGAATCATGGCATAGCCATTAAAATTCCAGAAGCTAACGATGATGATGGCAACGATCGGCAATACTAAAAATAGTAAGAGAACGATCGTTTGGGGAGCAACTAGCAGATAAGGTTGGACAGCTTTCCAGTCAAAGGGCTTGGCTTGGATAGGCCGGACTGGTGGGGATGCAAGGGAGCGATCGTGAGTTGTGGCCATGGTTAACTCCGAATTAGTAAGAGGACTTAGAAGTGTTTTTTGTCCCCCCTTAAAAAGGGGGGCAGGGGGGATCAATACCTAAGCTGCCACAAACTCATTCCATTTTTGGACTAAGTAGGTTTGCTCCTTCATAACGGAGTTCCAGCAGACAATATTGGCAAAGCGATCCTTAAAGGAACCACCATCCCGGATAGCACCAGTGGATTCGATTTTTTTGCCAAAGGGATCAATAATATCGATCGCTGCTGCTTTGCCCTCATACCAGAAATCCCACTCCTCTGGTTTCATGAATTTCCGGGCAGTTTCTGGGGCAGCACTGTAATAACCTTGCCGAGCCAAAAATCCTCCCATCCAACCATCTAGCATCCAGTTGAGATATTCATAGGCTGCATCTAGGGCGACACCTTCTAGGTTCCGGGAGATACCGATTCCCCCACCCCAACCCCGATATCCTTCCTTAAGGGGAGCATAGGTACACTTAATCCCTCTAGCTTTTACCGCAGTCACTGCTGGCGACCACATGGATTGGAGAATTACTTCCCCTGAGGCCATTAGGTTGACAGATTCATCAAAGTTTTTCCAAAATGCTCGGAACTGCCCATCTTTCTTGAACTTGATTAGCATATCGGTAACTTTATCTAGTTCTTCCTTGGTCATGTTGCCCTTATCCCCAAACTTCATCATACCCGCCGCTTCTACTATCATGGCTGCATCCATAATGCCGATCGAGGGAATATCTAGGAGGGCGGTTTTGCCTTTATATTTTGGATCTAAAAGTTCTGCCCAAGATTCAATAGTTTTCCCGGTAAGATCTGGTCGATAGCCCAGGGTGTCGGCATTGTATTGAAAGGGGATCAAAGTTGCCCAATCTGTAGGGGTAGGAGAAAATTCCTTAGAGTCCTTATCTTTGACATACATCACCTTAAAAGGGGCTGTGCCTTGGGAAGCGTTTACCTTTGCACCATCAGCAAACTTACCTGTAGTGAAGTAGGGAACAATTTTGTCCCAGTTTTTAATTCTCTTGACATTGAGAGGTTGCAGACTTCCCGAAGGATAAACTAGGGGCAAGCTGAAATACTCCCCATCAAATATGTCGTACTGCTTGGGCTGAGTAATGGCAATCTGATTATTTTCCTCAGTTCCTAGCGCCCGGAGTTGAATTTTGAAGCCTAGGTCTTTTTCAGCTTGGGCTTTAATTTCTTTACTTTGGGCAACACCAGTCCCAATAAACCGGAGGGTAACATCCTTGTAGGAATTGGTAATTACTCCCGGAGAAGATCCGGGGGAAACTCCCGGTGAACTAGTTGTGGAAACTTCTTTTTTAGGGCTACAACTAGCGGCGATCGACATTGCCCCAGCGGCTAGACCAGTTCTGATAATTTGACGACGAGTAATCTTGGACATTTTATTAAGCTCCTAAAATACATGAATTATGATTTATTAATGAGGCAGAAAAACGCAATCATCCTTTGACCAACTGAGGACAACTAACTGGCCTTCGCTGAGGGAATTACGGCTCCAATCATTGGTGCGAGCCTTATAGAGCATTTCTTGCCCAGTTGCCTCCGCCATTAAGGAAACTCTAGTTACATAACCAGTCATTTCTACAGCAGTGATCCGAGCCACGACTTGGTTCCCCGCCAAGGTTGAGGTGACTGGAATTTCTGGGTTATAAGGCTCTACTAGCAGAAGATCTGGTCGCACAGAGCAGGCGGCTTCTGTCCCCACTGGACTGGCGTAGCCCCGACTATAGATGGTTCCCAGTCCCTCAACTTCTAGCTGTACGACATCTAACTCCGCATCCCTGACAACATTTTTCACTTTGCCGCTAAAAATATTGTTATCCCCCATGAATTTGGCGACAAACTGGGAACCGGGTCGATCGTACAATTCATCAGGAGTTGCCACTTGATCTAACCGCCCGTGGGTCATCACTACCACTACATCGGAAAGGGAGAAAGCCTCTTCTACATGGTGAGTTACCTGAATAAAAGTTAAACCGAATTGCTTTTGAATTTTCCGCAGTTCAGTCCGCATCCGCACTCGTAGATTCTCATCCAAGGCACTGAGGGGTTCATCTAGCATCAATACTTGAGGCCGGGTGACGAGCGCCCGGGCTAGGGCAATCCGTTGTTGTTGTCCTCCACTAAGTTGGGTTGGTTTGCGATCGGCAGTATGACTCAGTCCAATCATTTCTAAGATTTCCCCCACTCGGACTCGGCGCTCTGCTTCTGGCACATTTCGCATTTTTAAGCCAAACTCAATGTTTGACCAGATGGTTTTATGGGGAAACAGAGCATAGCTTTGGAACATCATGGAGGTATTCCGTTTAGCAGCGGGTAAGTCATTAACCCGTTTATCGGCAATGAAGATATCACCACTGGTAATGCCTTCATGACCTGCAATCATTCTTAGCACTGTAGTTTTACCACAACCGCTTGGACCCAGTAGACAGCAGTATTTACCAGCAGGAATATCAAGGGTGATATTTTCCACGGCAGTTACGGAACCGTATTTTTTGGTAATAGATCGTAGAGAAACCCCTGCGGCAGCTTCTGCTAAAGCATGTTGAATATCAGTAGCTGAAGACGGGGTGCTTCTGTTACCGACCGCCGTTTTTATTCCAGTGTCGATCGTCATAGTTGCTCCTATACGAAAAGAATGGATATGCCAAAATTTAATAAACCTTAAGCTGAATAGTAAAGTATTAGAACCAAAGAAGCCCGAATACTGGTATGTCTGATACAGTTCTCATGGATTAAATTGTGGACGATAATTGTATACAACTTTATTTAAGCTAGTTTTCAAAGGAAAAAAGTATTTTCAGCTACAATTTGTTACTTTAATAGAAAAATTTGCTGGAGATAGATGGGTAGAATTTGACAGTTTTAGCAGTTAATATAGTAACTATGGGAAAAATGGGAAAAATATGGATTGAGAGGCTTTTCCTATTCATTTCTGATTCATCTCTCGATCGCCAAAATTCCTTACTAAGATTCCTTACCAAAATTCCTTAACAAAATTCCTCTTAGACATCAACCTATCTATGCCTGCCGTCCAGCCACCGATTCAGTCCAAGTTAAAGCCCACGGAAGATACGATCTATGCAGAGCTTTATGATTCAATTTTGGAGCGCCGACTGCCTCCAGAAACTAAGTTGGGCGAAAATCTTTTGGCAGCGCATTATGGCGTGAGCCGTACTATTATTCGCCAAGTGCTACAACGGTTAGCCCACGATCATTTAGTCAAGCTAGAGCCGAATCGGGGAGCTTTTGTGGCTAGTCTTTCCTTAGAAGAGGCAAAGCAGATCTATGAGGTATGGAGATTAACTGAGGTAGTGATCGTCCGAGATGTCACCAAAACTATTACCCCAAGACAAGTTGCATCTCTGAGAAAGCTAGTTATGGAAGAACGGCAAGCTTGTGACTCCCAAGATATTCACCGCTTAACTCGCCTATCTTCTCAGTTTCATATCCAGCTTGCTGATTTGTGTCAAAACAAATTTTTAGGCAGATTTCTAAAAGAATTAATTCCTCAAACTTCCTTAGCTTTTTTTTACGAAGTCCACAATATGCCCATCTGTACTAAGGATGAACATAGCGAAATCCTGGACTATATTGCTTCTGGCAACGAGGCGGCAGCTGTAGCAATGACAATGCGTCATCTAGACGGAATCGAAAGGGCTTTAAATGCCAGAGCATTACTGAAGAAACCGAGTAGCTTAGTTGATCTGCTAAATTCTCGGCTTCCCACCTCCTAACCAATAACTAATGTATAAACTTGGATAGAGAGATAAGAATCCATTTATAAAGTAAAAGTTAAATCAGTAGAACCTAGGGGAGTAGGGCGGAAATTCTTTTGGTAACATCTACCAGCTATATCCTGTTTTTTGCTAGTAGACAATGCCGTTGAAGACTACTCTCATATCTGTGCTTCGATTTAGATTTCTTAGTCTATATTCTTAGTCTATATTTTATTGTTAGTCTATATTGTTAGAGTCATCTGGGGGAGCAAAGAAGAAAGCATAGCTAGTGAATCCTAGCCATAGAAGCATAAAACCAGTTTTTCTGACCATGATTTTTAATATTGTTTAATTTTTCCCTGTTTTTTCACTATCATCCCCTAATGTTAGCAAGGTGATAGAACTCACGCATTAAGATTTTTTCTGGGTTCGACTACGCTCAGACCGAAAAAAGTGCCTAATTCCTCAGTAGTGCGTAAGTCCTAAATAATAAAAGCTAGCGCATAGCTAGGAGACAGAATATGTACACAACTATTAATTTACTAGGTTATCAAATTGTAGAAGAACTCTATGCTGGTACACGTACCCTAGTCTATCGAGGAATGCGAGAATCTGACCAACAACCTGTTGTGATCAAGCTATTACGCAATGAATATCCTAGCTTTAATGAACTAGTCCAGTTTCGTAATCAATATACTATAGCCAAAAACCTCAACTGCCCCAATATCATTTCTACCTATAGTCTGGAAGCCTACCATAACAGCTATGCCCTAATTATGGAAGACTTTGGAGGAATTTCTCTTAGGCAATGGACAGATAAAGAATCAGGTCTATGCTTAGAAGACTTTTTGCAGATTGCGATCGACCTATGCCATACCCTAAATATTTTGTATCGAGAACGGATTATCCATAAAGATATTAAACCCGCAAATATTCTGATTAATCCAGAAACTAAACAAATTAAGCTGATTGATTTCAGTATCGCTTCACTGTTGCCAAGAGAAACCCAAGAAATCCAGAATGCTAATTCTTTAGAAGGAACCCTTGCCTATCTTTCTCCCGAACAAACCGGCAGGATGAATCGAGGGATTGATTACCGTAGTGATTTCTATTCTCTAGGGGTGACTTTTTATGAATTACTCACAGGTCAATTACCCTTTATTTCTCATGATCCTATGGAGCTAGTCCATTGTCATTTAGCAAAAACGCCGACTCCAGTTCATGAAGTTAACCCAAATATTCCTTTGGTGCTATCGGAGATAATTAGTAAATTGATGGCCAAGAATGCGGAAGACCGCTATCAGAGTGCTTTAGGAATTCAGCATGATTTAGAGCTTTGTTGGGAGCAATTACAAGAAACTGGCCAGATTACAGATTTTGCGATTGGGCAGAGAGATATAAGCGATCGCTTCACTATCCCAGAAAAACTTTATGGTCGAGAAAGAGAAGTTAATCAACTATTAGAGGCATTCGATCGAGTTGCTACAGGCAGCACTGAAATGATGTTAGTTGCAGGTTTCTCAGGGATTGGCAAAACAGCCATAATCAATGAAGTTCATAAACCTATTACTAAGCAAAGGGGCTATTTCATTAAGGGTAAATATGATCAATTTCAGCGCAATATTCCTTTTTCTGCTTTTGTCCAAGCCTTTCGAGATTTGATGGGGCAATTGCTCTCAGAAAGTGATGCTCAACTGCAAATATGGAAAGCTAAAATTCTAGGAGTGGTGGGTGATAACGGACAAGTTTTAGTTGATGTGATTCCTGAACTAGAACTGATTATTGGCAAACAACCGATCGCAACTGAACTATCAGGAACTGCCGCACAAAATCGCTTTAATCTATTGATCCAGAACTTTGTTAAAGTCTTTGCAGATGAGGCACATCCCTTGGTGATGTTTATTGATGATTTGCAGTGGGCTGATTCAGCCTCCCTGAATTTGCTGCAATTATTGATGCAAGGTACACAGTATTTATTGATCTTAGGAGCTTATCGAGATAATGAAGTATCGCCATCTCATCCGTTTATGCTGACTGTGGATGAGATGAGCAAAACTAGAGCGGTGATGAATACTATTACGCTGCAACCTTTAAGTCGATTAGATACAAATTACTTGGTAGCAAATACTCTAAATTGTGATTTATTGATCGCTCAACCTTTAACAGAATTAATATATCAAAAAACTATTGGTAATCCTTTCTTTGCTACACAGTTTCTCAAGGCATTGCATGAAGAAAGGCAAATTACTTTTAACTTTGACTCGTATTATTGGCAGTGTGATATTTCTCAGATCAGGGCTTTGGCACTTACAGATGATGTAGTGGAGTTTATGGCGCTGCAATTACAAAAATTGCCATCTTTAACCCAAAATGTTCTCAAACTAGCAGCTTGTATTGGAGCGCAGTTTGATTTACAGACCTTAGCAATTATTAGTGAGCAGTCGGCAGAAGTTGCGGCAGCAGCATTATGGAGAGCTTTGCAAGATGGTTTAGTTATCCCAAATACAGAAAGCTATAAGTTTTTTATTCAAGCTAATGGGCGACAAGGTTCTGAGGTGGTAGCAAATCCGACTTATCGATTTTTGCACGATCGCATCCAACAAGCTGCCTATTCCCTAATTCCTATCGAACAAAAACAATCGACTCACCTTAAGATAGGTCAACTACTATTACTAAACACCCCAGAAGAACAGTTAAACTCTCATATTTTTAATATTGTCAATCATCTCAATATGGGGATTGAAAAAATACATCTCCAAGATGAAAGACATGAGCTTATAAAACTTAATTTGATGGCTGGACAAAAAGCAAAAATAAGTACTGCCTATAATCTAGCATTTCAGTATTTACAGCAAGCAATTAAGCTGCTGGATATGCAAGAACTAGACTACTGGTATTTTTATCATGAATTCACTTTATTAGTATATGAAGCCGCAACAGAATTTGCTTATTTGATTGGTGATTTTGCCTATATGGAATATTGGGGTAATCAGGTTTTATTTAATGCTCAAACCATATTTGAGAAGATTAGAGTCTATGAAATTAAAATCCTCAGTAAGGTGACTCAAAGACAACTACAGGATGCGATCGCCATAGGATTGGAAGTGATCGGAGCTTTAGGTATCCACATTTCTAACCCACCAACAGATGGAGATTTACAACAGGAAAGATTGGTAATTTCAGAACTGATTTCCACCTTGGATATCTCAGCTTTGCAAGATTTACCAGTCATGACTGATGTGATGGCAAATGCTGTATTACGTATTGCCAATGTGATTAGTGTCCCTTGTTATCTTACTTCTGCTCAACTATTTCAATTTATCGTATTAACTCAAGTAAGGCTTTCTATCTTATATGGCAATGCTCCCATCTCAGTTATTGCCTATGCTCGCTATGGTATTGTGCTATGCGGAGTCATGCAGGAAATCACCAATGGTTATCAATTCGGTAATTTAGCATTAGCCCTACTAGATAAATTTAAGGATAAAGATATCAATTCTCGAACTCTGCTGATTGTCGGTGCCTTAACTTTGCCATGGAAAGCTCACCTCAAAGATGGATTCCCGCTCCTCCAAGCAGGTTATGAGGATGGATTAGCAGTTGGCAATCTAGAACCTGCGGCTTTGAGCCACTATTATGAAAGCCAAAATCGATATATTTCGGGTCAAGAACTTACGGATTTACAAAGTAAATTAGCAATCCATAGTGAGCATATTCGCCAAATCAATCAGGAAGTTCATCTAAACTATAATGAAATGCTACATCAGGTAGTATTAAATTTATTAGGAAAGTCTGATAATCCTACTCAAATAATTGGAACTTGTTTTAATGAAAATGATATTCTATCTTCTTTTCAAGAGAATAAAAATGCTTTTGCTCTTTGTAATTTATATATTCATAAGGCAATCCTATGTTACTGGTTTGAGCAGGTTGATCAGTCTATTAACCACTTAGCGATCGCTAAAGATTATCTAAGAGGGGTAACATCTCAGGTAGTTGTACCACTCCTTTATTTTTATGAGGCCTTAGCGAAATTATCCTTCTATCCTCGCTGTGATCCAACAAGGCAAACCGAATTTCTGGAACAAATAGCAGTCAATCAAGAGAAACTAAAGCAATGGGCAGACCATGCCCCGATGAATTTTCAGCATAAGGTTGATTTGGTGGAAGCGGAAAAGTGTCGAGTTTTGGGGCAGATAGCTCCCGCGATCGATCTCTACGATAAAGCGATCGCGGGAGCTAAAGCTAATCAATACACCCAAGAAGAGGCTCTAGCTAACGAACTCGCCGCCAAGTTTTATCTTGATTGGGGTAAGGAAAAAGTTGCGGCGGGATATATGCAGGAAGCCTATTATTGCTATGCTCGGTGGGGAGCAAAAGCTAAGATTGATGATTTGATAACTCGTTATGCTCAACTCCTCGAACCAATCTTACAGCAACCCCAAATTAGTTTTGATCCTCTAGGAACCCAGATCAATATTCTTAATACTAGTTCCGATTCTTCTAGTTCTGGTAT